>DXBY01000139.1 GCA_019116305.1 Candidatus Ruania gallistercoris
GCGCGGATGGGGATCAAGGCGACGGCGGTCTCCACCCTCTCCCTGCGCGCTCGCGCGGGATTTCGGTCGGCCTGGCTGCAGGCGCACGTGCGCGCCGGGTCGGCACCGAGAGAGTGTCGACCCGTGGTCACCCGGCTGGGGGACTACCAGACCGGGCGGCTGTCCAGCCGGCGGCGGGCGCAGGTGGAGTCGCACCTGGACGAGTGTGACCACTGCCCGGCCGTGGTGGCGGAGCTGAGCGCGGTCTCCGGCCAGCTGGGTGTGCTGCTGCTGCCGGTGGTAGTGCTGGCGCCGAAGGCGCTCTGGTGGGTTTTCGGCGGTTGGGGAGTCAAAGCCGGGTTCCTGCTCTGGGGCACGAAGGCGACACTGAACCGGCTCCGCGACCCGAAAGTGGCGGCCGGCTCGGTGGGCGGAGCGGCGACCGTGGCGGTGGTGACCGCTGTGGCGATGGCGATGACCGCGCCGCCGGAGCCCCCACCCGCAGCCGATCCCGCGCCGAGCGCGAGCTCACCAGGCACGAACGGCTCCGGGCAGGGCTCGACCGGCTCGAGCTCGGCGTCCGACGATGCGCAGACCGAGCCCGAGGATGCCGGCGACAGTTCCGACCGGCCGGAGTCAGCCGATTCGCCGGCCTCCGTTCCACCGCCGGTGGAGCCCGGGCCCGACCCGTCCGATCCGGAATCGACCCAGCAGGCCCCGTCGGCGCCGGCCGAACAACCCGCTGAGCCGGCGACGCAAGCGCCGGAACCGGCTTCGGAACCCGCGGACCCGCCACCGGAGCCGACCGATCCCGCCCCGGAACCGGAAGAACCCGAAGAGCCGACCGATCCTGCCCCCGAGCCGGAGGAACCGGAGACCACCGCGCCCGACGCACCCGTCGTCAACGATCCTCCGGAGGGGCAGACCACCATGGTCTTCTCGGACGCCCTCGAGCTGACCGGTACCGACGGGGTCCCGGGGGCCACGATCAGCGCGACCGATGCCGATGGCGAACCGGTCGCCACAACTGAGGTGGCCGGCGACGGCACCTGGTCCGTGCTGATCGACGATCCAGAGGCTGCGGGTGAGTCCGGCGGCGGGATGCCCGGGCTGGCCGGCGGCCCGGCCGCATCACGAGGCGTGGTGGCTGGCGGACTTGCCGGCGTCGTTGCCGAGCGCGGCGATGACAACCGCGGGGACGGCGGCCGCGGTGAGGGCGACCGCGATGACGGTGAGGACGACCGTGACGACGGTGAGGACGGCCGCGAGGACGGCGACGACGATGGTCAAGACCCGGCCGACCCGGACGACGAGGGCCACTACTTCACCCTGACCCAGACGGTCCCGGAGGGCGCCTCCGACGAGTACGCCGGGGAGTCCGATCCGGTGACGGTAGGCCCATACAGCTGGGTCGCTCCGCTCGCGCTGCTCAGTCCGGAGGACGGCAGCGAGGTGCGCACCGATCAGCGGAACGGCGATTGGGTCACAGTGACTTTTCAGCGCGACTGTCGCTCCGAGGTGCAGTTCTTCCTCAGGGGAGATCCGATCGAGCTCCTCCATCCCGACCTCATCGAAGAGTGTGACGAAACCACCGGTCTGCTCGTGGACAGCGCGCACCTTCATGACGTGACGCCCGGCCCCTACGAGCTCTCGATCCAGTACGTCGACGACGACGGTCAACTCGTCGGCGAGCGGAGCACGGTGGAGTTCACGGTCAGACCGTGGAGAGGCTGGGAGGCGCCGGCCAACGATCCCGACGCTCCTCTGGCGACCGGCGGCTCGAGTCCCGAGCGAGTCGCCAGCCTCGACACTGCCTGATCCTGCACCTCCTGTGGCCTAGTTCACACCCACTCTCGCGTGACATTCGAGGATCACTCCGGTCGTCCCTCATATCAAGCCACCTCGTGACTTGATGCAGGTCGGCCGGATCCCATCGAACGTCACAGTGCCGCAGGGGGGTACTGGACCGTGAGTGGTATCGGGCCGAGCACGCCGCTGCCGAGCGGACCCGGAGGCACAACCGGGTTCGCTCGGAGCGTCGGCCGGGGTCGGGCCGCGCGGCGGCAGGGATGCATGGCCCTGCCGCCGCGCTCCCTCCCGGTGTGCTGACCACGGTGACCCCACCGGGCCGCGCACGCTCCGCCGTCGCCGGCTGCAGTGCCCCGCACGAACGCTCAGGCGCTCCTGCGGGTGGGCCTTCCCGGTGCGATGATGACTGCCATGGACGCTGCAGCCACCACCGGGATCAGCCAGCTCCGCAGGGACCTGCACCGGCGGCCCGAGCTGGGCTTCACCGAGATCGAGACGGCGGCGCGGGTGATCGCCGAACTCACCGGCAGCGCCGATGAGCTCCGGTACGGCGGGGAGGTGCTGGACACCACGGCCGCGCCCAGCCTGCCCACCGACGCCGAGCTTGCCGAGGCCCGTGACCGCGCTCGGGCCGCCGGTGTGCACGCCGACCTGGTGGACGCGCTCGGCCACGGCGCCACTGGCGTGGTCGCCACCGTGGCCGGGAACCGCCCGGGCCCGGTGGTGGGGCTGCGCTTCGACATGGACGCGCTCCCGGTCACCGAGGACGACTCCGAGGAGCATCTGCCGGCCCGGGAAGGCTTTGCCTCCGAACGAGACGGTGTGATGCATGCCTGCGGACACGATGGGCACACGGCGATCGGTGTGTACCTGGTGAAGCAGCTTGCCGCCGATCGTGACTTCCCGGGCACCGTTCGCGCGATCTTCCAACCCGCCGAGGAAGGCGTGTGTGGGGCCACCCCGATGGTGGCAGCCGGCGTCTGCGACGGTGTGCAGGTGATGGCCGGCGTGCATCTGGGCATGGATCTTCCGGTGGGGGAGGTCGCCGGCGGGGTGGACGGGGTGATGGCCACCCGCAAGTTCGCCGTCACCATCACCGGGCAGGCGGCGCACGCCGCACTCGCCCCCGCGCAGGGACGTAACGCGCTCCTCGCCGGCGCTGCCACGGCGCTCGGGCTGCACACCCTGCCACCGATCTCCGGGGCCACCACCCGGGTGAACGTCGGGCGGATGACAGCCGGCACCACCGCCAACGTGATCGCCGAGCGCGCCGAGCTGGCGGCCGAGATCCGCGCCTCAGAGGACGCCGCACTGGCCACACTGGATGAACGGGCCGAGCAGGTCGTCGCTGGTGCGGCCACGATGTACGGGGTGAGTGCCACCACGACCACCACCGGGGCGTCCTTGGTCGCCCGCTGTGACGACGACGTCGTGTCCCCGCTCCTCGCTGCTGCCGAAAACGTGCCCGCGATCACCCGCGCGCACCGGGTCGGGGTGATGAACGCCAGCGACGACATCACCGTGATGATGCACGCCGTCCAGGAGGCTGGCGGCCGGGTCAGCTACGCAGTGGTCGGCGCGAGCAACCCTGCCCCGCACCACAACCGCCGCTTCGATCTGGATGAAGCAGCGCTGCCGTTGGCGGTGGACTGGCTGGTGGCAGCGGTCCGCGCCGGAATGTGAGCCGACGCGCGGCCAGGCGCGCTGCTCGTCGCCACCCGGGCCACCCGCCCGGCCCCCGACGCCCTGATCGCACGGGCTATTTGATACCGACGAGGTGGTGGAAGGCGAGTTCAGCCCTCGCATGCTGGCGGTACTCGACGAGTTCCTAGAGGGCCACGTCGACGTGGCCCTCTCTGCGCATCTCCGCCTAACCGGTGGGCCACTGCGGTCGGTGCGCTAGATGCGGCCGAGCTGTTCTCCGCAACCGGCCGTCGTCCCGGTAGATCGCTCTAACCTCGAGAGTGCCACGGAAGAGGGCGATCATCGTGCGGTGCTACTGGCTCGGCCTGCGCCATTGACACGTACTGGTCGCTCCCCTAATGTGATCGATCTACCAAGGTGACGGGCGAAACGTCCTGCGTCAACGGGCGCCCTTGGTGCCGACGTCAGCTCACTGTCGACTGAGAAGGGTCGCCGCTATGAGTACCCCGTTCACCCGCCGCCGCCTCCTGGTGATGACCGCTGCCTCCGCGCTCATGCTCGGGATGGCGGCTTGTAGTCAAGAAGCGATCGACGGTGAAGCCCCCGAGGGCGAGACATTCACCCTTGTTGCCGGTCACCAGCTGGCCGCCGACACCCCGTTCGACGAGGGACTGCGCCATTTCGCTGATCTGGTCGAGGAAAGTACCGACGGGCAGGTGACCGTCGAAGTGCACCCGAATGCCGAGCTCGGTACCGAGACCGAAATGTTCCAGGCGATGCAGTCCGGGACCACGGACGTCGCCATCGTGGCGCCGGGTTCGATCGCCGAGTTCGTCCCGGAGACCTCGATCCTGTCCATGCCGTTCCTGGTCACCACCCGGGAGCAGCGCGACCAGATCATCGAGGGCCCCATCGCTGAGGAGCTGGCCACCTCGATGGAGGAGACCACCGGGGTCTTCCCGATGACCTACTTCGGAGGCGGCATCCGGCAGATGTTCTTCACCGAACCCGCTCAGAGTCTGGAGGACATCGACGGCCGGCTGTTCCGCGTTCAGCCCTCGGAAGTGCTCACCGACTCCTTCGCCGCCGTGGGGCTTGAGCCGACCGTGGTGGCCTACAACGAGCTCTACAACGGCCTGCAGACCGGTGTGGTGGACGGCGCGGACAATGAAGCGGTCTTCATCGACTCGCAGAAGTTCTACGAGCCGGCACCGAACATCCTGGTGACCAATCACGAGGTGACCATTCGGCCACTGGTGGTCTCCCGCGCCTCGCTCGACCGACTGCCCGCGGAACTGCAGGACGCCGTCTTGCAGGCAGCCACCGAAGCCGGTGAGTTCGAGCGCAACCTCGAGGCGGAAGAGGACGACGCCACTCTCCAGGCATTGGCGGAGATGGACGGTGTCACGGTCGAGGAGGCCGACGTCTCCGGCGCGATCGACGACGTCCGCCCTGTCTGGGAGGAGTACGCCGCGCAGTGGGGTGCTGAAGACACGTTGCAGCAGATCATCGATCTGCGGGAGGACGCATGACGGCGGTCGCCGACCGGCTCTACCGCGCTCTGCTTGTTGCGGTCACCGTACTTCTCGGCGTACTCACCGTGGTGGTGACCTACCAGGTGATCGGTCGGTACATCCCGTTCATCCCGCGAGCGCTGTGGACGGAGGAGATCTCCCGGCTGTGCTTGGCCTGGCTGGTGTTCCTCGGCGCGGCGCTAGCCGTGCGCCGTCACGAGCACTTCCTCATCGATGTGATCCCGGCGCGGGCGGCCGAGCGGATCCGCAAACCGCTGCAGCTGACGATCATCGTGATCACGGCGCTGGGTGCCCTGGTGCTGCTCGTCGGAGGACTGCACTTCGCCGGTACCGGCATCTCGAGGATCTCCACGACCTCCGGGATCCGGCTGGTCTGGGCGTACGCATCGATGCCCGTGGCGGGGCTGAGCATGCTGATCTTCCTCGCCGAGCTAGCCGTTCGCACGCTCCGCGGAGAGAAGGTCGAGGAGATCGGGAGTTCGCTCGTGGAGGCGGACACTCCCGGTATCGCGGACGAGGAGCTGGGCCGATGACCGTCGTCGCCCTCAGCCTTCTGGCGATCTTCATCGTGCTGTGCCTGCTACGGGTGCCGATCGCGTTCTCGCTGATGCTCGCCTGCGTGCCGTTCTTCCTGATGGCGGACCGGTTGAATCTGGAGCTGCTCACCCAGCGGGCGTACTCCGGTGTGGACTCTTTCGTGCTGCTCGCCGTGCCGTTCTTCATCCTCGCCGGTGCGATCATGAACGCTTCCAAGGTCACCGACCGGCTGCTCACTCTCGCCCAGGCCCTCGTCGGGTGGGTACGTGGTGGCTTGGGGATGGTCAACGTCGCTGCCTCGATGGGCTTCGGCGGAGTGTCCGGTTCCTCCACCGCGGACGTGGCCGGTCTGGGTTCGATCCTGATCCCCCAGATGCAGCGGCGCGGATACACCGCGGGCTTCGCCGTGGGGATCACCGCCGCCTCGGCGGTGATCGGAACGATCATCCCGCCCTCGATCCAGATGGTGGTCTGGGGTTCGCTGACCAACACGTCGATCGGGGCGATGTTCCTCGGCGGTGCGATCCCTGGTATTGCCATCGGTGTCGGGATGATGGGCGTGGCCTACCTCCAGGCGCGTCGGCACGGCTATCCGCGGGAGAGTCGTCCACCGTTCCGGGACGTGCTGGTCGCCCTGCGTGACTCCGCGCTCGCCCTGGTGATGATCGTGATCGTCCTCGGCGGCATCGTCGGCGGTTTCGTCACCGCCACCGAAGCGGCAGTGCTCGCGGTGCTGTATGCGCTGTTCCTCGGCCTGGTCGTCTACCGGACCATCAAGATCCGGGATCTGCCGCGCATCCTGCGGGAGGCGGCACTCCTGACCGCGCTCCCGCTCTTCGCGCTCGCTGCGGCGGCCGTGTTCGCCTACCTGCTCGCCTTCTACCGGATCCCGTTCATCTTCGAGGACGCGCTGGCCGACGTGCCCAGCTGGGCGATCCTGTGGGTCGTCGTGCTGATCTTCCTGGTGCTGGGCACCTTCCTCGATGCGCTCCCGGCGATGGCGATCATGATCCCGGTGCTGGCACCGGCGGTGACCGCGGCCGGAGTCGATCCGGTCCACTACGGGGTGGTGGCAGTGCTCGCGCTCGCCTTCGGCCTGATCACCCCGCCGTACGGGTTGTGTCTGCTGCTGGCCGCGAAGATCGGCAAGATCCCGGTTGCCCGGGCGATCGGACCGATGCTGCCGTTCGCGGCAGTGATCATCGGAGTGATCGTGCTCGCGGTGCTGTTCCCGCAGTTCGTGCTCTGGCTACCCGGGCTGGGGTCCTAGCAGCGTTTCCGGCCCGGGGCGGCCGTGGCACATCGGAGAATGCTCGATGTGCCACGGCCAGCCTCGGTGAGCGACTGGGCCAGCGCCGTGGCGCACCGGCTCGCGCCGGTGCGCCCTGCGTCCGTCAGCCGGTGGTGCGCGGGCGCCAGCCGAGGGTGGAGTTGCGCAGCCGCAGCGCCGGTTCGATCAGTTGCGTGACTGGGGGGTTCGCAGATCCCTCGTCGATCGCGGAGAGGATGAGTCGGGAGGCGGCCGTCCCGACCTGCTCGGACCACATGGCCACTGAGGTCAGCGGTGGGGTGAGCCAGGAGGACATCACGATGTCGTCGAAGCCGGTGACGGCGACGTCCCGACCCGGCTGCAGCCCACGGCGGTGGATCTCCACGTACATTCCCATCGCTACGATGTCGCTGTAGCCGACGACAGCATCCGGTAAGCCGCCTTGATCGAAGATGTGGGCCATCGCTTCCTGGCCGGCGTCGGAGTAGTTGGTCTGGGTGGTGGTCGCATCACCGGAGTCGAACTCGATGTCCTCGCCCAGACCCGCGCGCAGGCCCGCGATCCGGTCGGACCGGGCGGAGGACCGTGCCGGGCCACCGACGAGCGCCACAGAACGGACACCGATGGAGCGCAGATGCTCTCCGACCAAGCGTCCAGCCAGGTGGTTGTCCGGGCCCACGTAGGAGAACCGGTCCTCGAGGTGGCGCATCATCGTGACGATCGGGATGTCGAACCGGGAGGTGTATCGATCCAGCGGTGCGTCACCATAACCGTGTGCAGGGTGGACCAGAATCCCGTCCACGCGCCGCTCCGCCATCGTGGCGAGGATCTCGGCTTCCCGCTCAATGTCCTCGGCGCTGTGGCTGATCAGCGAGGTGTATCCGCGCGTGCGTAGCGACTGCTCGATCGTCATCAGCAGATCCGCCAGGTAGGGATTGCGAATCTCTGGCACGATCACACCGATCGTCATCGTCTTGGCGCCCCGCATCTGCGCTGCGGCTCGGTCGTAGACATAGCCGAGCTCCTTCATCGCCTGCTGCACCCGCGCGGTGGTGGCCGGGGAGATACGCGAGCTGCCGCGCACCACCAGCGATGCAGTGGCGCGGGAGACTCCGGCCACCTTGCTCACATCATTGAGGGTTACTCGCCCCATACTGCTCGCTCCTGTCACCTACGTCCTTGCCCCGATCGTTAGATCGATATACCTTGGCGTCTCGACACGTGTTCGTCAATGTTCGTCCGGATTCGATGGCCAGGGAGGGTCTCGTTGCACAGAGGCTACGGGAATGCGGTGCCCGCCGGCGGCGGGGTCACCCCACCAGCATCCGGCGGTGAGGCCGATATCGGCATGCTCGCCGGAATCCGGGTCCTCGACCTCTCCCACATGATGCAAGGGCCGTGGGCCACCGAGATGCTCGCCGATATGGGCGCGGACGTGATCAAGGTGGAGCACGCCACCCGGGGCGAACGCGGCCGGGAGTCCGGCAGCGTCCGGCTCGGTGGTCACTCGGCGATGTACCTGGCGATGAACCGGAACAAGCGCTCCATCGGTGTGGACCTGAAGACCGAGACCGGTCGGCGGCTCCTCTGGCAGCTCATCGAGACCGCCGATGTGCTCGTGCAGAACTTCCGCCCGGGCACCCTGGACCGGCTCGGCTTCGGCTGGGACGCGGTGCACGCCGCTAACCCGAGGCTGATCTACTGCCACGGCTCCGGGTATGGACCGCACGAAGCGGACCTGCCCGGCCAGGATCTGCTCGCGCAGGCCCGCAGCGGCACGATGCACCTGACGGGCGCCCGCGGTAGCGCACCGGCGCCCAACGGCGTCTTCCTCGCCGATGCGCACGCCGCTACTGTGCTCGCCTCCGGGATCTGTGCCGCACTCTTCGAGCGCACCCGCACCGGGCGAGGGCGCCGGCTGGAAGTCGACCTGATCGGGTCGATGGTGCACCAGATGACCCAGGAGCTGGTGGCTCACCACAACTCAAGCGGCACTCCGGAACGCTCCCCGGCGCCGGGCAACCCGTTCATGGAGGCCCCGTACGGCGTCTACGCCACCACCGACGGCTATGTCGCGATCTCCATCTGCCCGATCTCCCAGCTGGCCACAGCGCTCGACGCCCCCGCACTCACGGCGCGCTTCACCGACTCCGACGCGGCGACCTCGCGGGCCGAGGTGAGCTCCGCCGTCGCCGACCTCATCGCCCCGCTGAGTATGCACGAGGCCCTCAACCAGCTGCAGGACGGTGAGGTGTGGTGTGCACCGGTGAACGACTTCGACGCGATGGCCACCGACCCCGCGGTCGGCTGGCAGCGTCGCCACTCCCGGGTGCACCACCCCGGGATCGGGGAGCTGGTGCTGGTGCACCATCCGCTCTCGGTGGACGGCGAGCAGCTGCCGATCAGGCGTCCGGCACCCCGTCTCGGTGAGCACACCGCTGAGGTACTCGCCGAGCTCGGCTACCCCGCAGCGGATCACGCCGAGCTCGTCCGCAGCGGTGCGATCGCCGCCACCGACGTCCCCGAGAACGAAGGAACCCACCAATGAGCCGCTTTCCGGCACTCGGCGCACAGGCGTCGTTCGCGAAGACCGTTACCGAGACGGATGTGACCCTGTTCGCGGGCATCACCGGTGATCTCGCCCCGCACCACATCAACGCTCAGTTCATGGCCGACCATCCACTCGGCCAGAGGGTCGCCCACGGCGTGCTCACCCTGGGCATCGCCTCCACCGCGACCTCCTCGCTGTGCGCCGCAGAAGGTGTCCTTGCCCTCTCCTACGGCTATGACCGGCTGCGCTTCCTGAAGCCGGTGTTCCTCGGCGACACGGTGACCGTCACGGTCACCGTGTCCAGGATCGACTCCGAGCGCAGCATCGCCGTGGCGGAGGTGCGCGCCACGAATCCGGCCGGAGACCTGCTCCTGGTCGCCGACCACCTGCTCTACTGCTACGAGAACGAGGAGACCACCCGATGAGTCTGCTGGACGATCTGGATCAGCTGATCGAGACCTCGCTGGCACCGCGAGCCGCCGAGATCGACCGCACGAACGAGTTCCCGCACGATCTGGTCCGCGCTGCAGCGAAGATCGGGGTGCAGCGGATCCTCGTCGATCCCGACGGCAGCCTGGATGTCAGCCGGGCGGCCCTGGTGCACGAGACCTCCGAGCGGATCGCCATGTACTCGATGGGCACGGCGGTCACGATCGCCAACGGGCGCCTGGCCACCTACCTGCTGCTGAAGTACGCGCCGGAGCACCTGGTGCAGCAGTGGGTCGAGTCAACTCTGGATGGCGAGACCTTCGGTGCCTTCGCGATCACCGAGGCCCATGCCGGTACCGACGTGCGCGGGATCGCCACCGTCGCCCGGCGCGAGGGCGGCGACTACCTGCTCACCGGGGAGAAGCACTGGGTCGGTTACGCCCCGAACGGCCAGTTCGCGATCGTGCTGGCCAAGGTCGACGACGACGCCCGGGACGCGGCCACCGTGGCCTTGGTGGTGGACACCAGTTCGGCCGGGGTCAGCCAGCGACCCGGGCCCGCGCTAGCCGGTCTGCGCGGGATGCCGAATGGGGTGCTCAGCTTCGACCAGGTGCGGGTGCCGGCCGGTGACGTACTCGCGGTCGACGGCTTCGGCGGCATGATGGACGGGCTGAACATGGCCCGGATCGACGCCGCTGCCTATGCCTGCGGGCTGCTTCGCGGATCGCTGCAAGCGAGTATCGATCGCGCCGCTGACCGGGAGGCGTTCGGTCGCCCACTCGGCGAGCTTCCGTCGATCCAGGCCAAGATCGGCCGGATGGCCGCCGCCTACCAGGCTGCCCGCGCCCTGACCAGCCGCGCTGCCCAGTCGTTCTCCGCCGGGGACGGCGGTGACCAGGACCTGATCTCGATGGCGAAGATGTTCGCCTCCGACGCCGCGCGTGAGCACACCAACCAGGCGGTCCAGATCCACGGCGCCGAGGGGATGGTGGCCTCCTCGTGGGTGAACCGGCTGGACCGGGACGCCAAGGTGACCCAGATCTTCGATGGCACCAGCGAGATCCACGAGACCATGCTCGGCCGCCGGGCCGTGCGTGCCGCGATCCGTGGTCACAGTCTTGCGGCCTTCCTCGGCCGGGGCGTGCTGGGGTGAGCGCGCGGGCCGAGCGGGTGGTGGTGATCACCGGCGCCACCGGCGGGATCGGTGCGGCCACCGCCCGTGCGGTGCACGCTGCTGGCGCTATCCCGGTGCTGGTGCACTACCGGGATGCCGAACGCGCTGAGGCGCTGGCCACTGAGCTCGGCGATGCGGTGTTCACCGCCGATGTCGATGTCCGCGAGAGTGATCAGGTCGCCGTGACGGTCGAGGCGGTCACTGACCGGTACGGCCGGATCGACGTGCTGGTGAACAACGCCGGCCTGATGGACGAGATCGCGTTCACCGAGATGACCGAGGCGGACTGGGAGCGCACCATCGGCACCGACCTGACCGGGGTGTTCCAGGTGACCCGGCACGTACTGCCGGTGATGCTGGAGGCCGGGTCCGGAGTGGTGGTCTCGGTCGCGTCCCAGCTAGCGCTGAAGGGTGCCGCCGGGTACACCGCGTACTGCGCCGCCAAAGCCGGGGTGATCGGGCTCACCCGCGCCCTCGCCCGGGAGGTCGGCCCGGCGATCCGGGTGTGCGCGATCGCGCCCGGTCCGGTGCGCACGCCGATGACGGCGCCCTATCTCACCGAGGAGTGGGTCGCCGAGCGGGCCGGGTCCCTGGTCAGCGGGCGACTCGCCGAGCCGGCCGAGATCGCCGCCGCGATCTGGTACCTCGCCGGGGACGGCGCTGCCCTGATGCACGGGCAGACTCTGCACGCCAACGGCGGGGGAGTGCTGGCATGATCGCCGACTTTGAGCACCGGGGCGAGTTCCGCGACCAAGTCGAGTCCCTGCTGGACTTCGGCCGCGCCGCACAGGTGCCCGGCGGTTTCGCCTGGCTGGACGAGCAGGGTCGGCCCACCCCCGGGCAGCCGCTCCGGCTCTACGTTGCCGCGCGGATGACGCACGTCTACTCCCTCGCCGCCCTGCTCGGTCACCCGGGTGCGTCAGCGCTCGCCGCGCACGGTCTGCACAGTCTGGAGACCACTTTCGCCGACGGCGTCCACGGCGGGTGGTACGCATCCGTCCCCGGTCCCGAGGGTGGGGCGGGAGAGACCACCAAGGCCGGTTACCCGCACGCGTTCGTGATGCTCGCCGCTTCCTCGGCCGCGACCGCGGGGCTCCCCGGCGCGATCGAACTTTTGGCCCGGGCGGAAGGGCTCTACCTGGATCGGTTCTGGGACGAGGCGCAGGCGATGCCGGTGGAGGACTGGGACCGGACCTTCACGCACTGCTCGACCTACCGCGGCGCCAACTCTTCGATGCACGCCGTGGAGGCGATGGTCGCCGTCACCGAGGCCACGGGGGACCCAGCGTGGCTGGACCGCGCCGAAGCGATCGCCGGACGGCTGATGGCTGTGGCCCGCCGACATGATTGGCGCCTGCCGGAGCACTACGACGAGCACTGGAAACCGGACCTGACCGTCGGCCAGGACACACCCGAAGACCCGGTGCGTCCGTACGGGTCGACGCCCGGCCACGGTCTGGAGTGGGCCCGGTTGCTGGTGCAGTTGCAGGTAGCCGATGAGCGGGCGGGCCGTACGCCGGCCGAGGACTGGACGGCCGTCGCTGTGGCCCTCGCGGAACGGGCGGTGGCCGACGGGTGGGCCGCCGACGGCACCGACGGCTTCGTGTACACGGTCGACTTCAAGGGCGCCCCGGTGGTGCGAGCCCGGATGCACTGGGTGCTCTGCGAGGCGCTCGGTACCGCCACAGTGCTCGGGCAGCGCACCGGCGATGCCCAGTATGCGCACTGGTTTCGGCAATGGTGGCAGTTCGCCCAGGCGCACCAGATCGACACGCGCCGCGGCTCCTGGCACCACGAGCTCGGTCCGGATCTGCAGCCCTCCGCGCGGATTCGGCCCGGGAAGGCGGACCTGTACCACGCTGTCCAGGCCTGCCTGCTGCCGAGCCTGCCGCTCAGCGGGACGCTCGCTTCGGCGGTCCGGGCCTCCCAGGGGTGAGGTTTCCGTCGCTTCTTGACGCTGGAGCGACGGCAACCACACCCCCGAGCGGCGCCTCGGCCGACCTCAGAGCTCCTCGGCCGGCAACCCGTGCGCCTCGGCCACCGCGCGGTGCACGACCCGGCCGCCGGTCACGTTCACCCCGCGGGCCAGCGCAGCATCGGCGGCGACCGCCTGCTGCCAGCCGGCGTCGGCGATCGCGAGCGCGTACGGCA
>DXBY01000140.1 GCA_019116305.1 Candidatus Ruania gallistercoris
GTGGAGAACAGGTAGTTCGTCAGGCCGAGGACCAGGACGTTGACCACGACGCCGACGATGATCTGGTCCACCCGGTAGGTGATCGAGAAGACCGCGAGGATCAGCCCGACCAGGGCGCCGGCGATCGGTGCCGCGATCAGCCCGACGTAGGCGTTCCCGGTGATCGAGGCCGCGATCGCGCACAGGAACGCACCCGCCAGCAGCTGACCCTCGATGGCGATGTTGATCACCCCGGCGCGTTCGCAGAGCACACCGGCGAAGGCACCGAACACCAAGGGCACGGCCCAGGTGAGCGTCAGCGAGAGCAGGAACGGGATACCGAGGATGCCGGTGCTCGCAGACATCACCCAGACCAGGAACATGGTCAACATCACGGCGCCGAAGAGCACCAGGTACCAGTACCGCGGCCGGCGCAGCGTCGCGGCGCGGAAGGCGATAGCGGTGCACGCGAACGCGACCATCACGCAGACCAGCAGGACTGTGCGGGCGGGGGCGTGCCACACCGGCCACTGCCAGTGCCCGTCCGGTTCGGTGAACGCGAACTGGGCGATCGCCGTCGACGGGGTGAACACCCAGAAGGCGAGCGCGGCGGCGACGGTGAGCACGGCCATCGTGACCGGGGTACGCCAGGAGACCTTGCCGAGCACATCGGCGCGCATCAGCCCGCTGGGCCCGGTCGGGCCCGGGGTGCCGGCCATCATGGGAGCGGTCATGAGGCTGCCTCCGCCACCCGACGGCTGCCCGGCCTGCCGGGCAGGTGGAAGATCATCCGCACCAGCGGCGGTGCCGCGATGAACAGCACGATCACCGCCTGGATCACCAGCACGATGTCGATCGGGGTCCCGGAGGCGGTCTGCATCAGCGGGGAGCCGGCCCGCAGCGCGCCGAACAACAGCGCCGCCCCGACGATCCCGGCCGGTCGGTTCCGCCCGAGCAGGGCCACGGTGATCGCGTCGAACCCGATCGATCCGGCGCTGCTGGCCCGCAGGGTGTGGTCCGCACCCAGGATCTGCATGGCGCCGCCGAGACCGGCGAGCAGGCCCGCGGTCACCATCACCATCACGAACACCAGGTTCACGTTGATCCCGGCGGTGCGGGCGGCATCCATATTCGCGCCGACGGCGCGGAACTTGAACCCGATCGTGGACCGCTCCATCAGCCACCACACGCCTACTGCGGCGAGCAGAGCGAGCACGAAGCCCCAGTGCAGCCGGAACTGGCCGCCGAGCATCAACGGCAGTCTGGCGCTGTCCATCACCTCGGGGCTGAGCGGGCGGTTCGGGGCACGGGCCAGGATGCTGGTGGTCAGCAACCAGGTGACCAACCAGGTCGCGATCCAGTTCAGCATGATGGTCACGATCACCTCGTTGGCCCCGGTGCGGGCCTTCAGCACACCGGCGATCGCCGCCCACCCTCCGCCGATCAGCGCGGCACCGAGGAGAGCCACCACCAGGTGCAGCACCACCGGCAGGTCGAGGGCGAACCCGATCCAGGCTGCCAGTGCACCACCCATCAGCACCTGGCCCTGCGCACCGATGTTGAACAGGCCGGCGCGGAAGCCGATGCCCAGGCCCAGCGCAGCGAACAGCAGTGGCGTGGCCGCCACCATCGTCTCGGTGATCGGGCGAACCATCCGGGCACCGCTGGCCTCGTAGTCGAAGATCGCCCCCCGGAAGAGGCTGCTGTAGGCACCGGAGACGGCGTTCCAGCCCGCCCCGAGTGCGTCACCGGGGCGGTCCAGGAAGTAGCTGATGCTGGCCCGGACCTCCGGGTCGGCGGCCACGATCAGGAGGGCGGAGATGACCAGTGCGGCCACCACCGCCAGCAGGGTCATCGTCGCCGACGACCGGGCGATCTCGTCCCAGGTGATCCGCGGGCGCCCGGGCGTCTTGTCGTCCTCGGCCGGCTCAGTCATCGTCCCCCCCGGGGCGGGTCGTTCCGGTGTGGGCCGGGACACCGGCCATCATCATGCCGAGGGTGTCCCGGTCCGTGCCGGCGTCGACGATGCCGATCACCGAGCCGCTGTACATCACGGCGATCCGGTCCGCCAGGCCCATCACCTCGTCCAGCTCGGTGGAGACGATCAGCACCGGGATGCCGGCGTCCCGCTCCTCGATGATCCTTCGGTGCACGAACTCGATCGAGCCCACATCCAGCCCACGGGTGGGCTGGGAGGCGACCAGCAGCCGCAGCGAGCGCGACATCTCCCGGGCCAGCACCACTTTCTGCTGGTTCCCGCCGGACAGGTGCGCAGCGAGGGTGTCCACCGAGGCGGTGCGCACGTCGAACGCGGTCGTGTACTCCTCGGCCTTCTCCCGCGCGTGGGAGAGCTGCAGGGCGAGTCCGCGCGCATAGGGGGAGCGGTCGTGCTGGTCCAGCAGGAAGTTCTCCAGCACGGTGAAGGTGGCGATCAGCCCGTCCTTGCTGCGATCCTCAGGGATGAACCCGACGCCCGCACCGAGCACATCCCGCACGCTGCGGCCGAGCAGTTCGGTGCCGTCCAGGCGCACGGAGCCGGTACCCGCCTCCCGCAGCCCGAGGATGGCCTCGGCCAGCTCCGACTGGCCGTTGCCCTGCACGCCGGCGATGGCCAGCACCTCACCCCCGCGGACGGTGAAGCTGACGTCGTCGACCACTGCGTTACCGGCGGCACCCAGCACGGTGAGGTTGCTGACCTCGAGCTGATGGTCGGTCAGCTCGGCCGGGTTCTTCTGCACTCCCAGGGACACGTCCCGGCCCACCATCAGCGAGGCCAACTCGCCCTGGGAGGCGGTGGGCTGCGCGGTCGCCACCACCCGTCCCCGCCGGATCACGGTGATCTCGTCGGCCACTGCCTGCACCTCGCGCAGCTTGTGCGTGATGAACACCACGGCGGTGCCGGCCTCGGCCAGGCTCCGCATGATCGACATCAGCTCATCGGTCTCCTGCGGGGTGAGCACTGCAGTGGGTTCGTCCAGGATCAACACCTCGGCCTGCCGGGAGAGCGCCTTGATGATCTCCACCCGCTGTTGCACACCCACCGGCAGGTCACCCACTGTGGTGTCCGGGTCCACGTCGAAGCCGAACCGGTCGGAGAGGGTGCGGACCAGGTCGCGGGCCTGGCTGAGGTTAATGATGCCGAGCGGGCCGGTGGGCTCGTGGCCGAGCACCACGTTCTCCGCCACGGTGAACACCGGCACCAGCATGAAGTGCTGGTGCACCATCCCGATCCCGGCGGCCATCGCCTGGCCCGGCCCGTCGAACTCGACGACGGCGTCGTCGATGAGGATCTCGCCCTCCTCGGGGGTGTACAGACCGTAGAGCACGTTCATCAACGTGGACTTACCGGCGCCGTTCTCCCCGAGCAGGGCGTGAATCCGCCCGGGTTCGACCAGCAGGTCGATCGCATCGTTGGCGACGAGGTCACCGAACCGTTTGGTGATACCCCGAAGTTCCAGTTTCACAGCTGCCGATCAGTTGGCGCTGGGCGACTCGATCACGAGCTCACCGGAGATGATCTGCTCGCGCAGGTCCTCGATCTCGGTCTGCAGCTCGGCCGGCACCTGGTCCTCGAAGTCGTGGTACGGGGCCAGGCCCACACCACCGTTCTCCAGCGTGCCCACGTAGGGCTCGGCGCTGAACTCACCGTTCACCGATGCGGAGATGGTGTCGAAGACGGCAGTCGCGATCTCCTTCACCACCGAGGTGAGGATCAGCTCCTGGAACTCCTCGTTCTGCGGCTGCTCGTAGCCGTCGGAGTCCACCCAGATCACCGAGACACCGTCCGCCTCGGAGGCTGCCCGCAGCGACCCGGCACCCACCGGCCCGGCCACCGGCAGGATGATGTCGGCCCCGGCGGAGATGAACTGCTGCGTGGTGGTGTACCCGGCCTCGGTGTTGGAGAAGTCACCGGTGAAGGAACCGTCCTGAGCGTCCTTGTCCCAGCCGAGTGCCTCCACGTTCTCCCCGTGCGCCTCGTTGTAGGCGGCGACGCCGTCCACGAAGCCGTCCATGAAGATCGTCACCGAGGGCAGAGCCTGCCCGCCGTAGGTGGCCACGGTGCCGGTCTCGGACATCCCGGCGGCGAGGTAGCCGCCCAGGAACGCCGCCTCCTGGGTGTTGAACAACAACGGCTTGGCGTTGTCGTAGCTGACCGGGTTGAAGTCCGCATCCGAGAACGCGGAGTCGATCAGGGCGAAGTGCATGTCCTCGTTCGCCTCAGCGGCCTCCTGGATGGTGTCCTCCAGATTGAAGCCGACGCCGATGGTCAGGTTGCAGCCGGCCTGCACCATCGCGTCGACGTTGCCGGTGTACTGACCGGGGTCGGTGGACTCGGCGTCCCGCACCGAGATGCCGAGCTCGTCCTCGGCCTGTATCAGCCCGTTGTAGCCGGACTCGTTGAAGGAGGCATCGTCCCAGCCGCCCTCGTCGGAGATCATGCAGGCGAGGAAGTCGCTGTTGTCGCTGCCACCGCCGTCACCGCCGGTCTCGTCCTCAGGGGCGGCACCGCACGCGGCCAGGGTCAGTGCTGCTACGGCCGCGAGGGCCGCGGGGATGGACTTGTTCACGTCGCGCTCCTGGTTCGTCTGTAGCCGTCATTGGCTCAGGCGAGATTAGACCGTCCCCACCCGTCCGTGTCGCATGGTGAGACAGAACCGGGAAGTTGTTACCGAACTGGTACCTGGCTGCTAACTGTGCAGGTCGCGGCCGGCGTCCGCGGCCACCTGGGCGAGGAACCGGGCACCGACGCCGATCGCTCCCTCGTCCACGATCAGATCCGGTCGGTGCAGGTCGTAGCTGCGCCCGCCGGGCGTGCGCACCCCGAGCCGAGCCATCGCCCCGATGGTGCGGGTGAGGTACCAGCCGAAGTCCTCCCCGCCCAGGGACTGCTCGGTGAGGACCAACGCGTCCGGGCCGAGCACGGCGCGGGCGGCCTCGTCCATGATCCGGGTGCAGCCCTCGTCGTTGTCCACCGGCGGCACGCCGCGGACCAGGTTCACCTCCAGCTCCACACCGGTGGGGGCGGCGATCTGGGTGATCAGCTCCTCCAGCAGCGACTCCGCCCGGTCCCGGGTGCGGGTGTCCAGGCAGCGCAGGGTGCCGGTGAGCGTACCGGTGGTGGGGATCGCGTTCGCGGCGGAGCCGGCCCGCACGCTGCCCCAGGTGAGGTTGGCCCCCGAGCGTGGGTCCAGCCGCCGGCCGAGCAGCGCCGGGGTGGTGGTGGCGACCAGCCCGAGCGCATACACGATGTCTCCGGTCAGGTGCGGGCGGGAGGTGTGCCCACCGGTGGAGGTCAGCGTCACGGTGACGGTGTCGGAGGCGGAGGTGATCGGCCCGATCCGGGTACCGACCTGACCGACCGGCACCTTCGGGTCGCAGTGCACCGCGAAGATCCGGTCCACGTCCTCCAGCACCCCGGTGTCCAGCAGGTCCAGCGCACCACCGGGCTGGATCTCCTCCGCGGGCTGGAAGATCAGCCGCACGGCGGACTGCAGCCCGCCGCGGCGGGCGAGGTCGGCCAGCACCAGACCGGCGCCGAGCACCACCGTGGTGTGCACGTCATGTCCGCAGGCATGGGTGACCCCGGGCACCGTGGAGGCGAACGGCAGCCCGGTGGCCTCCTGCATCGGCAGTGCGTCCAGGTCCGCGCGCAACGCCACCCGCCGCCGGCGGCGGGTGGCCGGTCCCGGCTCGGTGGCCGGGTCGATGTCCGCGGCCAGGCCCGTCGGGGAGAACCGGTGCACGCTCAGGCCGGCAGCCTGCAACCTCTCGGCGACCTTCTCGGTGGTGCGGTGCTCGGTGAAGCCCAGTTCTGGGTGGGCGTGCAGGTCCCGGCGGAAGTCGATGAGCTCGGGGAGCAGAGCATCGCTGAGGGAGTGGATCTGCGCGGTCAGGTCGGCGGAGGTGAGCACCCTCGCAGGCTACCGCTGCCCACGCAGCGGGCCGTGCGCCGTCAGCTCTTCCGGTTGTAGATGAACATCGAGATCGGGCCGAACACCGCCACCAGCACCGCGCAGTAGACCAGCACCGTGGCCACCGAGTCGGCCTGGAAGCTGCCCGCCATCAGCTCGCGGATAGTGGTCACCACCACCGAGACCGGGTTCACGTCCACCACCGGTTCCAACCAGCTCGGCATGGTGCGCGGGTCCACGAAGATGTTCGAGGCGAACGTCAACGGCATCAGGATGAACATCGAGACGCCCATCGCGGCCTGTTCGCTGCGCACCGCCAGGGAGATGACCGTCCACACCCAGGACAGGCTGAAGCTGAACACCAGGAGCAGGGCGAACCCGAACAGCACACCCGGGGCTCCGCCGTCGGGCCGGAAGCCCATCACGAACCCGACGGTCAGGATGATCACCCCGGCCAGCACGTAGCGGACCTGGTCCCCGAGCAGCGCGCCGACCAGCTGGGCCGGGCGCCAGGCGGGCAGGGAGCGGAACCGGTCGAAGATGCCTTTGGAGATGTCCCGGTTCAGGGTCAGTCCGGTGTACATCGTGATCATGATCAGCGTCTGCACGAAGATGCCCGGGATCAACCACTGCACGTACCCGTCCACCGACCCGGCGATCGCACCGCCGAAGATGTAGGTGAACATCACCGTCATCATGATCGGGAAGATCGTCACGTCGAAGAGCTGCTCGGGCACGTGCTTGATCTTCAACAGCGCGCGCCAGCCGTAGGTCAGTGAGGCGGACACGGGCCCCGCGCGCCGCGGCCGCTCCCCCGCGGGCATCAGCACGTTGCGGATCTTCTCGGTGTGCACCTCGCCGCCGGGAGCTGCCTTGGGGGCCGGGTCCTCAGTGGTCTCGATCGCGCTCATCGGGCGCCTGCCTTCGTCTCGTCGCCAGTGGGCGCGCTGCCGGTCAGGGTGAGGAACACCTCGTCCAGACTGGGCTGGCCGAGGGCGAACGTCTCCACAGCCACCTCGGCCTCCTCCAGCGCGCTGAGCGCTGCGGCCGCCCGGGAGGTCTGGTCCACGCGGACGCTGAGCGCGGTCGGGTCGCCCTCCCGGTGCACCTCGGTGCCGATCACCCGGGCGAGGATCTCGGCGGCGTCCTCCCGGTCGGCGGGGTCGATCACCCGCACGTTCAGCGCACCCGAGCCCACCTGCGCCTTCAGCTGCCCGGGGGTGCCCTCGGCGATCACCCTGCCGTGGTCGATCACGGCGAGCCGGTCGGCGAGCTGGTCGGCCTCTTCCAGGTACTGCGTGGTGAGCAGGATGGTCGTACCGCCGGCCACCAGGGTGCGGATAATCTCCCACACCTGGTTGCGGCTGCGCGGGTCGATACCGGTGGTCGGCTCATCGAGGAACATCAGCTCGGGGGTGACAATCAGGGATCCTGCGATGTCCAGTCGGCGGCGCATCCCGCCGGAGTACTTCTTCACCTGCCGGGCGGTGGCGTCGGTCAGGCCGAACGCCTCGAGCAGATCGACCCCGCGCGTCCGTGCCGCCCGGGAGCTCAGGCCCTGCAGCCGGCCGAGGAGGATCAGGTTCTCGATACCGGTCAGGTCCTCGTCCATGGAGGCGAATTGGCCGGTGAGCGCGATCTTCTCCCGGATCGTCTTCGGTTCGGCGAACACGTCATGGCCGAGCACCCGCGCCTCGCCGGCGTCCGGGCGCAGCAGCGTGGCGAGCATCCGGATCGCAGTGGTCTTCCCGGCGCCGTTGGGGCCGAGGACGCCGTAGATGCCGCCGCGGGCGACGGACAGGTCGACGCCGTCGACCGCGAGGGTGGAACCGAACTTCTTCACCAGGCCTCGGGTCTCGATGGCGAGGTCGGTAGGCACGCTCATCTGCGGTCCTCTCCGGCAGCGTGTGGTGGGTGGGGAACTACTAGAACACGCGCCACCGACACTCGTATACGGCATTTCGCCTTGGGCGTATCAACGCCCTCGACGCCTCAGGCGAATGCCATCAGAGCAGCTGCTCACCCCAAGGCTCGGCCCCCAGCGCGCTCACCACGTCCTTGACTCGCTGGGCCTGGTCGATCCGGGTCACCAGCAGGGCGTCGGGGGTGTCCACCACGACGGCGTCCGGTAGGTGGAGCAGGACCACGCGCCGTCCGGAGCCGGGCACCACGAGCGACCCGGGGGAGCCGGTGACCTGGGCGAGGCGCTGCTCGCCCAGCACACGGGCGCCGTCGGGCCCCTGACCGTGTGCGGCCGGCAGCAGGCCGGCCAGCGACGCCCAGTCCCCCACGTCGTCCCAGCCGAACTGGCCGGGCACCACGGCCACTCCCCCGGCTGCCGCGACCGGTTCAGCGATGGCATGGTCGATCGCGATCCGGGTCAGGGCCGGCCACTCCTGGGCGAGCACCTGGTCTCGCTCCGGGCCGTCCCAGGCGGCAGCGATCGTGCGCAGCCCGGCGGCGAGCGCCGGTTGCAGCCGGTCCAGGTGCGCCAGCAGTACCCGGGTACGGACCACGAACATGCCGGCGTTCCACCGGTAGGCGCCGGTGGCGAGGTACTCCGCGGCAGTATCGGCGTCGGGCTTCTCAGTGAAACCGAGGACCTGGTGCGCCCCGTCGATGCCGGGCACGGCCGGGCCGAGGTGGATGTAGCCGAAGGCGGTGGCGGGACCGGTGGGTTCGATACCGATCGTGGCCACGTAGTCCGCACGGGCCAGCTGCACAGCGGTCGCGACCGCACGGGTGAACTGCTCGTCGTCGGTGATCACGTGGTCGGCGGCGAAGGAGCCGATCACCACATCCTGGTCCGGGTGCCGGACCTCGAGCACCGCGGCGGCCAGCCCGATGGCGGCCATCGAGTCCCGCGGGGACGGTTCGGCGAGCAGGTCATCGGCCGGCAGGTCGGGCAGCTGCTCGGCCACCGCCGCGGCGTGGGCGGTGCCGGTGACCACCAGCTGGGCGTCGGTCAGCGGGGCGAGCCGGTCCCAGGTGGCCTGCACCAGGGTCCTGCCGCTGCCAGTCAGGTCGTGCAGGAACTTCGGGGCGCTGCGCCGGGACAACGGCCAGAGCCGGGTGCCGGCACCGCCCGCGGGCACGACGGCGTAGAACGTCTGCTGCATCGGCTCAGCCTAGCCAGCGGCCTGCCTGGGTCGCTCAGGCCTGCCGGGCACCGGACCACTTGCGCCGGACCCAGCCGATCAGACCACCCCAGTACGGCGGTGGTGGCGGCGGTTCCTCGGGCTGCACCTGCCCGGTGATCGGGTCGTGCTGCCAGGCCAGCGTCTCCGGGACGGAGAGCGTGATGTAGTTCGGGGTCTCGTCGGCGTGGGTGATCATCTCGTCATCGACCTCCGGAGGCTGCGGGGGGTTGGCCATCCAGGCGGCCACCATCAGGGTGATCCGGACCAGGAAGTTCACCCAGAGCAGGAGCACCCCGAGTGCGGCCGACCCCTGGAACAGCGGGTTGTCCGAGACACTGCCCACCACCGTGGTGCCCAGGTAGCGCAACACACCGGAACCGATACCGGCCAGCAGGGCGCCGGTCCACAGGTCCCGCCGCGGCGGTCGTACCCCCGCGAGCACGCGGTAGACCCAGACGAACACCAGCATGTCCACGATCAGCGGCACCAGCACGCCGAGGATGGTCAGCAGCCAGCGGCCGCCCGTGCTGTCCTCCAGCCCGACCTGGGCGAGCACCCACTCCCCCGCTGTGCCCGCGGCCACCCCGAGCACCGTGGTGAGCAGCACGGAGATCGCCAGGCCGAGGAAGCCGAGCAGGTCGCGGAGCTTGCCCATCACCGGACTGTCGGCCGGAGCGAGCAGCCCGAACATCGCCCGGACCGCGTTGCGCAGGTTGGCCGGGACCCGGGTGGCGGTGTTCAGCAGCACCAGCACCGCGATGATCCCGGCGATCCCGGTGCCGCCGGAGGGCTGCAGCTGGTCCGGGCTGATCTGACCCTCTTCGGTGCCGATCAGCGTCATCGGCATCGCCTCGTTGATGGTGTCGATCACCCGGTCCCGCAGCTCGATGTTGTCGCCGATCACCAGCATGAACGCGCTGAACCCGATCACCAGGGCCGCGAAGATCGAGAACAACGCGGAGAACGCGATCCCGCCGGAGAGCATGGCGCCGTTGGCCACCCCGTACCGGGCGAGCATGCGCGCCACGCGAGTGTTCTTCCACCAGGTCATCAGCGCTTTGATCCGGTCTCCCATGCCCCCAATATGTCGAAACCAGGCGGTGCGTGCACGTTCCGGGCGGTGGTCAGGAGGTGAGCGCGAAGTCGGCGGTGTCCCGCCAGACGCCGTCTGCGCCGTGGAAGTACAGGGAGAAGTGCACCACCGGGAAGACCGCATCGAAGGCCCGCATCGCGTGCTCGGCACGGTCCAGGGTGGCTTCGTCCAGCTGGTGGGCGATGGTCACGTGCGGGTGGTAGGGGAAGCGCAGCTCCTGGGTGAGCACACCGGCGTTGACCTGCTGCTGCAGCCGACTGCACCCCTCGGACCCGGTGCGCAGCTGCACGAACACCACCGGCGAGACCGGCCGGAAGGAGCCGGTGCCGGCCAGCTCCACGATGAACGGACGGTGGGTCGCTGCCACGGCGCTGAGCTGCTGCTCCACACTGGCCAGGTCGGCAGTGTTGATGTCCGTGGGCGGCACCAGGGTGATGTGCGGAGGGACAGCGTGCGCAAGCGGATCGCCGGCCTCGACCCGGGCGCGGGTCAACCGGGCGGCATAGGGTTCGGGGATCGGGATGGAGACACCGATCCGTACGACCTCGCTGGGGGCGACCGGCGAGTACTCCATCGTCGTATTGTGCCGCACTCTGCTCCGCGTGCAGCACCACGGGGATGTTTACTTCTGAGCGATTCCGTTCACTGCTGTGACATACTGGCGTGGTGTCTGATCTGACCACCGATGCCGTCCGCCGTACCCGCACCACTCTGGCGGACGGGCGGGAGTTCTTCTACTACGACGACTCCGAGCCCTACCTCTCCGGCGGCGCCACTCGCCGACTGGACGATCCGCGCCCGCTCCCGGACCGGTTCACCCCCGTGGTGGCCGAGGACGGTACCCAGCAGCCGGTCACCGGCCCGCAGATGCGCTACGACGTGCTCACCGGCGAGTGGATCCCGATGGCCACGCACCGGATGAACCGCACCTTCCTGCCCGGCCCGGACAC
>DXBY01000141.1 GCA_019116305.1 Candidatus Ruania gallistercoris
CCGGCTCGCTCCGCACGGGAGAGCACCTTCTGCGCCCGCGCCAGCGCCGGCAGTGCGACCGGGATCCCCTCCAGCACGGAGCTGCGCGGCTTCTCGGTGGCCTTGATCTCGTCCCAGCGCCGGTTCACCTCATCGGAGGTGGCCGCGTCCCCGTCCGAGAACACGTGCGGGTGCCGGCGGACGAGCTTGGCGATCAGGGTGCCGGCGACGTCGTCGATATCGAACGGCGGGCCGATCGTTCCCTCGGTGCCCACCCGTGCGTGGAAGAGCACCTACAGCAGCAGGTCGCCGAGCTCCTCCACCAAGGCGTCCCGCTCACCGGCCTCGGCCACCTCGGCCAGCTCGTGCGCCTCCTCCACGGCGTACGGGGCCAGGGAGGCGTGCGTCTGCTCGGCGTCCCACGGGCACCCACCCGGGGAACGGAGCCGGTCCATCACGGCGACGGCGTCCAGCAAGGTGCGTCCGAGCGGTGCTTCCGGCGGGGTGGCGGAGTCGGGCACAGCGGGTCAGCCGACGGGCTGCTCGGTCTCGTCCGCTGGGGCGAGGATCCACTCCGGGGTGGTGGGGCTGATGAAACTGCCATCCTCGGCGGCAGGGTCCCACTCGCCATACCGGGGGGAGAGCTCCACGTCGAGCCCGCTGATCCGCTCGGTCAGGTCAGCGGAGATCTGCTGGGGGTCCACGGTGCCGCCGTTGAGCACCTCGACCACGATCTGCATCCGGGCCACTTCGATGGCACCGTCCGGGTACTCCTCCGGCGGGCTCACCTGGGCCTGCTCGGCGCGATCGTCCAGGTACTGCTCGGCGTCCTCCACGGAGGCACCGATGCCATGATCGGCGGCGACGTCCAGCAGCACCGGCGCCTGGATCATCGGCGCGAGCATCGCGGCCGGGGTGAGCGGGTTCTGCAACAGCGGCTGCCAGGTCTCGAGGGTGCGGGCCACCTCGTTCTCGGAGATCCGCTCACCGTCCACCACTGCAGCCGCACCCGGCTGACCGGCGCACGCCGTCAGCGCGAGCCCTGCCGCGGTCAAGGACGCTGCGATACCGAGCAGTCGAGACTTACGTGCCACGAAGAAGACCCTTCGCCGATGCGATCGTTGCCAGCCCCATGGTAAGCGAGGACGCCAACGATGATGCGCAGCCTCCGCTCGGTGGAGGCAGCGGGCAGGTGCAGCCGCAGCTGGTCGGTGACGAATGGGCTTCGGCGCTGACGCAGAACTGCACTGTCCCGGGCACAGCCAGGATCACACACGTGAATCTGGCCTATGCACATTTTGCCGTCATGCCTGGTCCGTACGGGATTGCGGCGGGGTCTCGGGCGTTAGGCTCAGGTCTTCGACATCATCAGGAGGGCAGATGAGCAGGCAGCGCAGCGGACCTGCACTGGAGGACGTCACCGTCGGCGTGGTCGGCGCCGACAACTTCCTGCACCGGGTCGCCGAGGTCGCTCGCGCCGAGGTGCGCGCACCGTACCGGTTGGTCACCGCCTCCGAGGCGGGCGCCAGCA
Organism: Candidatus Ruania gallistercoris; assembly: GCA_019116305.1. Taxonomy (GTDB): domain Bacteria; phylum Actinomycetota; class Actinomycetes; order Actinomycetales; family Beutenbergiaceae; genus Ruania; species Ruania gallistercoris. The sequence goes on from DXBY01000141.1 coordinate 1,511, forward strand.
GCGCCCAGGGGCAGGTGCTGCGGATCGCCCAGAGCGTTGATGTGCTGCTCTTCTCCGGGCCACTCCCCTACGACGTTGCCATGGCCGGCGAGCCACTGCCGGTCCCGGCGACCTTCGTCCCTCTCGGCGGGGTCGCCCTGCCGATCGCCCTGCTCCACGGCGCCCTGACCGACACGGTCGACACCAAGCGCCTCAGCATCGACTCGGTGAACACCCGGGAGGTGCGCGAGACCTACGCAGAGCTCGAGCTGCCGATGGAGGCCGTGCACGTCATCGAGTACCACGAGTCGGTCTCGCCGGAGCAGTTCTTCGACTTCCACGCCGAGCACTACCGGGCCGGGCGGACCAGTGGCGCGATCACCACCGTGCCCACGGTCGCGGAGTGGCTGACCGAGGCGGGCATCCCGAACCTGACGATGGCACCGGCGCCACTGACCCTGCGCAACGCACTACGCACCGCCCGGCTGCTGGCCAGCGGTGCGCGGATGGACGACTCCCGGATCGCAATCGTGATCGTCCGACTGCCCGCAACGGCCCTGCCCAACCGGACCAGCTCCAGCAACTACTGGTTCCAGGAGCTCAAGCTCTTCCTGCACCGCACCCTGCTGCACGAAGCACGCCGGATGGATGCCGCAGTGCTGCAGCGCGACGAGCAGAGCTTTCTGGTGATCACCACGATGGGCTCGCTGCGTGCCGGAACTGACGATCTGCGCCGAGCGCCGTTCCTCGCCAAGGTTTCCGCGGACCTGGGCATCGACACCGAGGTCGGCATCGGGCTCGGGCGCACCACGCTGCAGGCCGAGGAGAACGCCCAGGACGCACTGAACCTCTCTTCCGAGCGCCCCGGCGACCGGGCCTACCTCATCGGCGGGCCCGGCGGACCGATCTCGCTTCCGGCCTACCCCGATCACGAGCCGGAGGAGACCCCTCCCCCGGTCCCGGACCAGAAGAACGAGACCCTGCGGCAGATCGTCGAGGCGCTGGACGGCGAGGGGGACAGCAACCGCGTGGTCGATGCCGAACGGGTGGCGAAGCTCCAGGGGGTCACCCTGCGGACCGCCCGGCGCACGTTGCACACTCTCGTCGACGCCGGCCTTGCCTGGCCGATGCCACCGGCGCGGCAACAGAAGGTGGGCCGGCCACCTGTGCGCTACCAGCTCCTCGATGAACGACTCGATTCCCCAAATTAAGCAACGCCGAAATCGTAATCTGTCCTTGCCTAAATCTCGTTGAGTCGGCAGGCTACGGTGTGTGACACCTCTTCCCGGCACCGATGCTCCGCCGCTGACCCTCTGGCCCTGCGCCACCGACTCCGAGCAGGTGCCCTGGTCGGCCTATGCCACCGAAGTGCTCGACCATGCCGGCCTCAGCTACGCCACCAGAACCGACCCGGGCGACCTGGCCCCCGGCGGCGTCCTCCTCCTCACCGGGGCACTCAGCGCCGAGGAGGCCCGGAGCGTGACCGACTGGGTCGAAGGCGGCGGCACCGCCGTGCTCGCCACCGGCGCCGAGGTGCTGGCCGGTTCGGCTCCCTTGACCGTGCTGGCGGGCGTCAGCACGGGGCGCGGCACCGGCTCCGATCGGGTGGAGTGCGCACCCCAGTGGGCCGATCGTCCACCCGCCGCACTGCGCGCCCTGGCCGGTCAGGCACTCCACCCCGCGGAGGGGACCGAGGTGCTGGCCACCTTCTCGGACGGGTCCGCGGCGATCACCCGGCGCAGCGTGGGTGCCGGCCTGGTCGTCACCTTCGGTGTGGACCTGTGGTACACCATCGTGCGGATCCAGCAGGGCTACCCGGTCACCGCTGACGGCATCCCAGCTGCCGACGGCACGGCGCCGATCGATGACGGTCTGCTCAAGGTCGAGGACGGTATGGCGCTGGACCTGGAGACCGACCGCACCATGCCGCCCGGGTACCCGGCCCTGACCGAGGACTACACCCACACCTACCCCCCACCGGCGGCGGTGCCGATCTTCGACCAGCCGCATGCCGACTGGTGGCGATCCCTGCTGCTGCAGACCCTCTGGCAAGGCATCGAGCACAGCAAGGCGGCACACGTCTGGCTGGACTACTGGCCGGCGGGGATCGACGCCGTGGCGCACATGTCCCACGACGCCGACGGGAACGACCCGCAGGACGGCCGGGCTGCTCTCGAGGCGTTCGCCGCCGCCGACGTCGCGGTCACCTGGCACCAGGTCTTTCCCGGTGGCTACGGGCCCGAACTGTTCGAGGCGATCGCCGCCGCCGGACATGAGCACGCCCTGCACTACAACGCGATGGCCGATGCCGATCTGTGCACCTGGGGCTGGCCGCAGCTGCGCGCACAGTACGCCTGGGCACAGGCAGTCACCGGCCGGGAGCACATCGTCTCGAACAAGAACCACTACACCCGCTGGCAGGGCTGGACCGAGTTCTACACCTGGTGCGAACGGGTAGGTCTGCAGATCGACTCCTCCCGCGGTCCGAGCAAACAGGGCACAGTGGGATTTCCGTTCGGCACCGCGCACGTGTCCTACCCGCTCACCCCGGCCGGTCATGACCAGCGTTTCTACGACGTGCTGAACCTGCCCCTGCACACCCAGGACCTGGCCTGGGCGGGACACATCGCCGTCCGTGATGTGATCCTCGATGGCGCACAGGCCCAGCACGGCGTGGCGCACTTCCTGTTCCACGGACCACACCTGAACCTCCGACCGCTGACCCGCCAGGCCTGTGTGGAGGTGGCCGCCGAGGCCCGCAGCCGCGGTATGCCCTGGTGGACCGCCGAGCAGATCAACACGTGGGAACGCGCCCGCCGCGGCGTACGGCTGCAGATCGAGACGGTCGACGACGGTTGGCGGGTCACGGCGCACAGCTCCGTGGCGATCATCGACGCGGCCCTGGTGCTCGCCCTGCCGTCCTCCGCGCGCCCGGAGGACGGCGACGCCACGGTGCGCCCGGTACGCCGGCACGGCCATGAGTTCCTCGAGCTGGGCGTCACCCTGCCCGCGGGGTCCAGCACCTGGTTGCTGCACCGATGACGCCGTCGGAGCCCACGGTCACCACGAGGTGACCGGACATGCATTGACGCACGCCCCGACGCCACATAAAGTCAGGGCACTACACATATTTCGGACTGCCTAAATGTCGGGGATCGTTTCGAGGAGGAATCGATGACAGCCAGCCGCACTCCCAGACGACGGATTCGTACCGCCGCCCTGACCACCGCAGCCACGCTGGTGCTGGCCGGGTGCAACCTGTTCGGCGACGGTGGCAATGACGAGGGGGACGGTGGCGAGGAAGGGGCCAGCCAGGGCGGACACATCACCGTCCAGGCCACCAACTTCGCCCACATCGATCCGCAGTCGATCACCTTCGGGATGTGGTTGGTGCAGCAGGGCCTGCTGGAAGGGCTGGTGCTGCAGACCCCGGACGGTACCGATGTCCGCCCCGCGGTCGCCCAGGAGTGGGAGGTCAGCGAGGACGGGATGACCTATACCTTTCACCTCAACCCTGAGGCCTCCTGGTCCAACGGTGAGCCGATCACCGCCGATGACTTCGTCTGGACCTACCAGCGGCTGCTCGACCCGGACCGCGGCCCAGGTGGTGTCACCACGGAAGCCTCCTCCTACCAAGTCACGATGGGTATCGAGAACGCCGAGGCGTACAGCTCCGGCGCCGAAGAAGACTTCGACCAGGTCGGGGTCGAGGCGATCGACGACTCCACTGTGGAGTTCACCCTGGAGGCGCCCAACCCGGGGTTCGTGATGGGGCTGACCCACCCCTCGATGCTGCCGCTCCATCCGGAAACGGTCGAGGCCGAGGCGGATTGGCAGCAGCCGGAGAACTGGGTCGGTAACGGGCCGTACAACCTGACCGACTGGGTGGCCAACTCGAGTATGCGCCTGGAGCGCAACGAGGAGTACTGGGACGCCGAGAACGTCGCCCTGGACACGATCGACGTGCAGCTGATCGAGCAGGGCTCGATCACCACCACCGTGCCGTACGAGAACGGCGAGGTGGACATCCAAGGCCTGGGGGAGCCGGCCGACGTCACCCGGTTCCTGAATGACCCGGAGCTCAGTGACCAGGTGCACGTGCTGGAGAACTCCACGACCACCTATGTCGCGAGGCTGCACAGCGAGAACACCCTGTTGGAGGATCCGCAGATCCGCAGCGCGCTGAGCCTGGGTCTGGGCCGGGAAGAGGTCGCCGGCCTCAGCGAGACCAATGAACCGGCCTCCACCCTGATCTCCCCGCTGGTGCCCGGCTGGGACGAGAGCATCGCCGCCCACGACCAGATGTGGGGCGAGGAGGCGGTCGCCGAGGCCCAGCGTCTGCTCGCCGAGGCCGGCTACCCCGACGGTGAGGGCTTCCCGACGATCAACCTGCTCGCCGGTTCCGACTTTCCCGAGCTCGATGCCATCGTCGACACCTGGGAGACCAACCTGGGCATCACCGTGAACAAGGACGTCGTCGAAGTGGGCGTCTACGTCGAGCGCAGGGCCGAGCTGCACGACGAGGACTACCTCGGGTTCTGGTACGGCTCCTTCTCCGGAGTGAGCACCTGGCCCTACCAGGTGCAGCAGCTGTGGGACCCGACGTTCACCCGGGAGTTCGCACTCAGCGCCGACGGGTACGAGGACTACCTGAACGTCGGACAGGACAGCAGCCTGAGCGGTACCGAGCGCAACGACCAGCTCGAGGAGATCCTCGCCACCCAGTCCGACCCGAACGCCCAGGCCTACGCCGAACGGGTCGACGATGCCGGCGAGACGATCGTGGAGGAGGAGCAGCAGGCGATCCTGGCCGACGCTGCCGCCGCACGTGAGGCCGCGGAGATCTTCATCCCGGTTGCCTGGAACGGCAGTGTCGTCGTGGCCCAGCCACGGGTCCAGGGCCTGGAGCTACGCGCCCAGGCCGACCGCTACTACTTCAGGGATCTCTCGGTTACCGACAATGCCGAGTGAGTCGACGCTGCTGAGCAGGAGGGTACGGCCATGATCTCCTTCATTGCCCGCCGCGTGCTGCGGATGTTCCTCTCCCTGGTCGCCGTCTCCATCCTGGCGTTCACGCTGTTGCAGATGGCCCCAGGAAGCTTCGCGGACATTCAGCGTGCCACCTCCGGAGCCACCGGGATGGCGGGTGCGGACATGCAGTCCGTGGCCGGGGAGTTCTCCTCCCGCTACGGCGACGACGTCCCAGCGTGGCAGCAGTACCTGATCTTCATGCGCGGGGCGCTGACCTGGGACCTCGGCCCGTCCTACCGGTACCCGGCGCAGAACGTCGAGGACCTGATCGCCCAGGGGTTCCCGATCTCGGCCACGCTGGCCGTGCTCGCCGTGCTGGTCGCGCTTACCATCGCCATCCCGGTGGGCGTGCTGGCGGCGCTGCGGCAGAAGAGCCTCTGGGACACCGGGTCGATGTTCGTGCTGACCATGGGGCACGCTCTGCCGAACTACCTCACCGGGGTGTTCCTGGTGCTGATCGTCTCCGGGTGGCTGCGCCTGTTGCCGGCCGCCGGCTGGTCCGGACCGGAGAACATCGTGCTCCCGGTGCTCGCCCTCGCCGTCGGGCCGCTGGCGGTGCTGGCCCGGTACGTGCGCTCGGCGATGCTGGAGACCCTGCGGGAGGAGTACGTCACCGCCGCCCTGGCCAAGGGCGGGCGGTACTACGTGGTAATCATCAAGCACGTGCTACGTAACTCCCTGGTGCCGCTGGTCACGGTCAGCGGTCCGATGCTCGCAGCGCTGATGACCGGCACGGTGTTCATCGAGACGCTGTTCCGGATCCCCGGCCTGGGCCTCGCCTTCGTCCAGGCGGCGGGCAGCCGGGACATGCCGCTGCTAATGGGCACCACCTTGTTCTTCGCCGCCATCCTCATGGTGACCAACCTGATCGTCGACCTCGTGTACGGCCTTCTCGATCCGCGCGTGCGCGCAGAAAGTGGGCGGAAGCCTCGTGGCACTCGAAACCGCAGAACCGCA
>DXBY01000024.1 GCA_019116305.1 Candidatus Ruania gallistercoris
CACAGATCCCGGCCGACTCCAGCCACCCGGACGCCGGGCTCAGCTATGCGCCGGCCAACCTGTACCGGGTCACCATCCACGTCACCGACGACGGCGCCAGCGGGGTGATCACTGGCTGGGAACCGCAGCGCGAGACCGCACCCTGGGACCTGGAGCCGCTGTACGCGGTGATCGACGAGCATGCCGTGGTGGCCGGCTATGCCGATGAGCGGGAGGTGGTGGATCGGACCGCCGGTGCCGCCGAGGAAGCGGCACAGTGGGTCACGCAGACCTACCAGAGCCAGACCGGGACCGCGAACACGAACCGGTTCCTCACCTTCGTGACCGAGGAGCCGGACCGGTTCAACTCCTGGTTCATCGACTCCGCGGATCTCACCGGGTGGATCGGCGACCGGGCCGGCACGATGTTCCCGCAACACCGGCCCCTGGATGCTCCAGGGCTGGACGCCCAGATCGCCACCGGGAACCGGATGGCCAACGCCGGCGGCATCCTGACCGTCGGCCCGACCGGGCTGCAGTACGGCATCGCCGGGGCCACCGACACCCTGGTGCACGAGTTCGTGCACGCGATCCACCTCACCAACGTCCCACAGGGCTCCGGCTCCTCATCGGTGGTGGCCGAGGGCTGGGCGACCTACAACGAGTCGCTGTTCCAGGGCGGTGGCGAGTACGCGCCACGGCTGCGGGTCACCGGCCGCACCTTGCGCAGCTGCGTGGCACAGCTGGACGGCGCGTTCCCCACCGAGCAGGACTTCGTCGACGCCGAGGACGCCACCTGTGCCTACGCCCTGAGCGGGAGCCTGTATGCCTATGCCGCGAGCCTAGGGGTGGACGTCTACGTGCTGGCGGACGAGGCGTTGGCCACCGGTGAACCGCTCTGGTCCCTGATCGAGCGCGACGGCGTGGCGTTCACCGCCGAGGGCTGGAGCAGCTGGCTGCAGGAGCAGTACGGCTGACCGGCCCGCGCCGGCGCCTCAGTCGACCAGGGTGCACTCGCGCACCACCCCGGTGGTGGCCAGCTCAGTGGTGGCGATGTCCACGGTCAGCCGGGCGGTGCGCTGATCCTGCGGGCCGACCGTCACGTCGGTGATGCCGACCTGCCCGTAACCCTCGTTCAGTGCCTCCAGAGTGCAGGTCGCAGTGCGGTCCACCGGCTTGCTGACGTCCACGACCACCTGGACGTGGGTCTCGTCGATCACGTCGAAGCCGATTTGCTCGGAGGTGGCCTCCGGGGCGAAGAACTCGATGGAGATCCACACCAGCACTGCGATGCCGAGTGCGCCGAGGGAGCCGGCGATCAGCCAGAGCCGGCGCCGGCTCTGACGGGCCGGAGTGGGGGCCCCGTAGCGTTCGGCCATCACCTGGGCGGTGCGCTCGGCCTCCGGGGCAGTACCCGGTGCCTCTGACTCCACCACGCGTGCCATCCTTAGACTGGGAACTAGCGACGGACGCGATCCGCCGACCGGCGAGCGTCCCGCCCTCATTGTCACATTCTCACGAGCCTCAGGAGATCCTCAGTGGCCGGTGCACATGAACTGCGGCTGATGGCCGTGCACGCCCACCCCGACGACGAGTCCAGCAAGGGCGCGGCCACGATGGCCAAGTACGCCGCCGAAGGGGTGCAGGTGCTCGTGGTCACCTGCACCGGCGGTGAGCGGGGGGATATCCTCAACCCGCGCCTGCAGGACGACCCCGAGGTGTTGCGGGACATGCCGGGCTTCCGCCGCCGGGAGATGGCAGCCGCCGCCGAGGCGCTGGGCATCTCCCAGCAGTGGCTCGGCTTCGTGGACTCCGGCCTGCCCGAGGGGGACCCGCTGCCCCCGCTGCCGGAAGGGAGCTTCGGCCGGGAGCCGCTGGAGGTGGCGACCGAGGCCCTGGTCCGGGTCGTGCGCGAGTTCCGGCCGCAGGTGATGACCACCTACAACGAGAACGGCGGCTACCCCCACCCGGACCACGTGATGACCCACAAGATCTCGGTCGCGGCGTTCGACGCCGCTGCGGATCCGGAGGCATTCCCGCACGCGGGCCCGCCGTGGGAGGTGTCCAAGCTCTACTACGACCACGGATTCTCCCGGGCCCGGATCACGGCGATCCACCAGGCACTGCTCGACGCCGGTCGGGAATCGCCGTACGCGGACTGGATGGATCGTTGGGACCGGGACGACCGGGCGGAGAAGGTCACCACCCGGATCGAGTGCGCGGACTACTTCGACCAGCGGGACCGCGCGCTGCTCGCCCACGCCACGCAGATCGACCCGGACGGCTTCTTCTTCGCCGTCCCGCGGGACATCGAGAAGGCCGCCTGGACGGTGGAGGAGTTCGAGCTGGCACAGTCCCGGATCGACGTCGAGACGCCGGAGGATGACCTCTTCGCCGGGCTCCGGCGATGAGCGCCGACCTACCGGTGCTGCTCGCCGGCGGTGTGGAACCGAAGGACGCCAGCCCGGGGATCGGTGCCTTCATCGCCTTCCTCATCCTCGCGCTGGTGATCATCCTGCTCGCCTGGTCCTTCACCCGGCACCAGCGACGCATCCGCACCAACGCCGCCCGGGAAGCCGCTGCCCGGGAAGCCGCCGGCCAAGAAGCCGACGCCGAGGAAGTCGACGCCGAGGCAGCCGCCGGCACTGCGGAGAGCGGGCAACCGGCGGACGAGCACCCTGGGGCCGACGAGCAGCCTGGAGCGCCGGAGCGGGAGGAGTCCGCAGCGGCGGGCTCCAGCCCGCCGGCCGCGGGCGAGGACGACGGCGGAGGGCAGCGGTGAGCCTGCCGGTCGCCGTGGTGCAGCTCGCCGCGGACGCCGATGCGCAGGCGAGCGCTCGACGCAGTGCGGCAGCCGTGCGGGACGCCGCCCGCGGCGGAGCTCGTCTGGTGGTGCTGCCTGAGTACGCCTCCGGCTGGGCGCCGCAGATCACCGCCGACCTTGCCCAGGGGCCGGACGGCCCGTTCCAGACGGCGGTGCGCGCCGCGGCCGCCGAGGCTCAGGTGTGGGTGGTCGCCGGCACTGTGATGCCCAGCACAGGTGGCCGGTGCGAGAACGTCGCGCTGCTGATCGGCCCGGACGGTGCAGTGGCCGGCCAGTACCGCAAGGTGCACCTGTTCGACGCCTTCGGCGTGCGCGAGTCGGAGGTGCTCGACGGCGGGACTCCCGGTGGCGAGAACGTGCTCACCGTGGATATCGGTGGGCTCCGGGTAGGGATCGCCACCTGCTACGACCTGCGGTTCCCGGAGAGCTTCCGCCTGCTGGCCGATGCCGGTGCCGACGTGCTGGTGGTGATCGCCGCCTGGGCGGACGGCCCGGGGAAGGCCGACCAGCTGGACGTGCTCGCCCGCGCTCGAGCGCTGGAGAACACCTGCTACCTGCTGCTGGCCAGCCAACCGGGCGAGGGTCGGGTGGGCCGTTCGGCGCTGATCGAGCCGCTCGGCACAGTGATGGACCGGGGTGGCGCCGGTGACGACGTGATCCTTGCCGCCAGGCTGGAGGAGCAGGTGGTGGCCGACGCCCGAGCGAAGGTGCCCAGCCTGCAGCACCGCCAGTTCCACGTACGTCCGGGGCCGCCGGGTCGATAGGGCCGGGCCCTGACCGACGGGCAGGTGCTCGGTTACCGGGTTCGGGCGAGCCGGCGCTTCTCCGCGGTGACATCGAAGTCTGCCGGTGGCCAGCCCAGGTCCAGTGAGCGGAGCGCCTCGATGAGCAGCTCGGTCACCGCCAGGCGGGCATACCACTTGCAGTCCGCCGGGATCACGTACCACGGCGCCTCCGGTACCGAGGTCCGGCTGAGCATCTCGGTGTAGGCACGCTGGTAGTCGTCCCAGTCCAGCCGGGTGTCGATGTCCCCGGGGGAGTACTTCCAGTACTTGTCCGGCCGGTCCAACCGCTCGGCAAGGCGCTCGAACTGCTCGTCGAAGGAGACCATCAGGGCCACTTTGACCACAATGGTCCCGGCAGCCACCAGCTCGCGGTCGAATGCGACCAGCTCGGCGTAACGGGTCTCGTTCACCTCGGCCGGTTCCAGCTCGTTCACCCGCACCACCAGGACCTGTTCGTAGTGCGACCGGTCGAAGACCCCGATCCGCCCTGCCGACGGCAGCTGTCGCCGGATCCGCCACAGGTGGTCGTGGGCTGCCTCCTCGGCGGTGGGCACTCCGAACGAGGCGATCGAGACCCCCTGCGGGTCCACCATGCCGAGCACATGCCGCACGATGCCGCCCTTACCGGCGGTGTCCAGTCCCTGCAATACCAGCAGCACCGACCGGGTGCCGCCGCTGCGGCCGTCGGCGTAGAGCCGCTCCTGCAGCTCGGAGAGCTCGGCGCCGCGTCTGCGCAGGAACTTCTCCGCCTTCTTCTTGCCGTGGTCCCAGCCGGGGGTACCACCCCGGTCCATCCGGGACAGGTCCACCTCCTCGCCCACCCGCAGCAACTCGGCCACCGGTCCGGACCAGTGCGCACCCATCGAGGCTCCTCTCGCCGCCGACTCTAGAGCGTGAACACGGCCAGGGCGATCGCGACCGCGTGACAGGTGTAGCCAATCACCGTGCCGGTGTGGAACAGCTCATGGAATCCGAACCAGCCCGGAACGGGATTCGGACGCTTGAAGCCATAGGCCACCGCGCCCAGGGTGTAACCCAGGCCACCGGCGATCACCAGCAGGGTGATCGCCGGACCGCCGGCGCTCCAGAACGCGGGGAGGAATCCCACAGCCACCCAGCCCAGCGCCAGGTAGATCGGCACGTACAACCATCGGGGTGCGCCGAGCCAGAACACCCGCGCCAGCAGGCCGAGCACTGCGCCACCCCAGACCAGCCAGAGCAGCAGTCGAGCGGTCTCGGACGGCAGCATCAGCGCCGCCAGGGGGGTGTAGGTCCCGGCGATCACTAGGAAGATGTTGGAGTGGTCCAACCGGCGCAGCACCCCGGCTGCGGTCGGTGACCAGGTCCCACGGTGGTAGATCGCGCTGGTTGCGAACAGCAAGACCGTGGCAGCCCCGAACACCGCACTGGTGAGAGTTCCGGCCACCGTGGGGGCACCGATGGTCAGCACCAGCGCCACCATCAACGCCAGCGGTGCCATCACGGCATGGATCCAGCCGCGCAGCCGCGGTTTCGCCGGCGGAAGGAGATCGGCCCCAGGTGCAGCGGCGGCGTCCGCGTTCGGTGCGTCGGACTCCAGGACCGCAGCCGTGGCCAGCGCCACCGGCTCCGGGTCGGAGGCGGAAGAGTGAGGGTGGGACATGCTGCCTCCACAGGAGCGGGCGAGGGGCGTCGTCCCATCGTAAGTTACGCAAGCGTAGGTTCGCGAGGGGTGATGTAGAGATGATGTGTGGGCTCGGTGTTCCGGGCGGAATCTCGGCCGTCGGCGCCGAGACGAGGGCTACGGTGGCAGTCGACGTGTGGGCAGATGGCGCCAGCACGTGAGCAGATGTGTAGGGACCACCCAGGAGACTCGATGCGCCCACCCGCGTTCTTGTACGGGCTCTACGAGCGCCGACTCACCCGGATGCTGCACGGGGCACAGCTGCCGCAGCACGTGGGCCTGATGCTGGACGGCAACCGGCGTTGGGCGCGATCGGTCGGCCTCGCCACCGCGCAGGGGCACCAGGCCGGGGCGGACCGGATCGCGGACCTGCTCGGCTGGTGCGAGGACGTAGGCATCGAGCGGGTGACGTTGTGGATGCTCTCCACCGACAACCTGCGCCGCGAGGAACGCGAAGTGGCCGACCTGCTGCAGATCATCGCCGCCACCGTGGCCAAGCTCGCCACCACCCGGCGCTGGCGGCTGCAGCTGGTGGGGGAGCTGGACCTGCTCCCGGCCGAGATCGCGGACCGGTTGCGCGCCGCCGAGGAGCTGACCGACGATGTCGCCGGTCTGCACCTGAACATCGCGGTCGGCTATGGCGGTCGGCACGAGATCGCCGGTGCGGTCCGGTCGCTGATCGCCGAGTATGTGGCGGCCGGCAAGCCGGTGGAGGAGATCGGCGAAGCGGTCACCGTGGAGGAGATCGCCGAGCACCTGTACACCAAGGGGCAGCCGGACCCCGATCTGGTGATCCGCACCTCGGGGGAGCAGCGGCTGGGTGGGTTCCTGCTCTGGCAGAGCGCGCACAGCGAGTTCTATTTCTGCGAGGCGTTCTGGCCCGACTTCCGCCGCGTGGACTTCTTGCGTGCGCTGCGCGACTACGCCGGCCGGGAGCGGCGGATGGGTCGCTGAGGTGAGCGGCTCAGTGCCCACTCGGGCTCGCCCGAGCAGTTCTCGCCCGGTGCCCCGTGTGCCGGGTCTGTGGTGTGCACCGGTGAACGGCGGATGAACTCTCGGCTGTGATCTGCGCCACGCCCGGTCCGATCACCGGGAAGGGCGCGCGCGGGTCGTAGTTTGAGAGCACTGGGTGACGCCCTGTCACTCACCGGAAGGCCAGCCCATGGAACTCGACGTGATGTGGGAGTGGGGCCGCCGGCCCCACGGGTCGCCGGTCCGCCCCCCGCACTCGCCGCGGCGTTGCCGACGGCGAGGCAGGCCGAACAGCAGGAGCTAGTCGTGAGTCGTGAGTCCCTCGCCACGCCCCCGCAGTCCGATCTCGAACTCGGAGCCACATCTGGAGGTGAGGAGCTCTCCGCCGCAGTGCCCGGCGTGGCCGATGCCGCCGAGCGCCGCACCTACGTGTTGGACACCTCGGTGCTCCTCTCCGATCCGCGTGCGATGTTCCGGTTCGCCGAGCATGATGTGGTGCTCCCGATCGTGGTGGTGACCGAGCTGGAGGGTAAACGCCACCACCCCGAGCTCGGCTACTTCGCCCGAAGCGCATTGCGGCACCTGGACGACCTGCGGCTGGAGCACGGGTTCCTGGACCAGCCGGTGGCCCTCGGCGAGGCCGGTGGCACGGTCCGGGTGGAGCTGAACCACTCCGACCCCACGGTGCTGCCCTCCGGGATGCGGTTGGCGGACAACGACACCCGAATCCTGTCGGTGGCTGCCAACCTGCGTGCCGAGGGGGCCCAGGTCGTGGTGGTCTCCAAGGACCTGCCGATGCGGGTGAAGGCCTCCGCAGTGGGGTTGAGCGCCCAGGAGTACCGCGCCCAGCTGGCGGTGGAGTCCGGCTGGCGGGGGATGGCCGAGGGTGGTCTGACCGAAGCGGAGATGGACCGGTTGTTCGGCGAGCAGTCGATCGCCGTGGCGGACGTCTCCACCGGGGAAGGGCTGCGCGACCTGCCCTGCCACACAGGGCTGGTGCTCACCTCCCCGCGCGGCTCGGCGCTCGGGCGGATCACCCCGGACAAGCAGATCCAGCTGGTGCGCGGTGACCGCGAGGTGTTCGGGATGCATGGCCGAAGCGCCGAGCAGCGGATCGGTATCGATCTGCTGCTGGACCCGGAGATCGGCATCGTCTCCCTCGGTGGACGGGCCGGTACCGGGAAGTCCGCGCTCGCGCTCTCAGCAGGGCTGGAGGCGGTGCTGGAGCGCCGGGAGCACCGCAAGGTGGTGGTGTTCCGCCCGCTGTACGCCGTCGGTGGTCAGGAGCTGGGCTACCTGCCGGGCAGTGAGTCGGAGAAGATGAACCCCTGGGCGCAGGCGGTGTTCGACACGCTCGGCGCCGTGGTCTCCTCGCACGTGGTGGACGAGGTGATGAGCCGCGGGATGCTCGAGGTGCTCCCGCTCACCCACATCCGGGGGCGCTCCCTGCACGACGCGTTCGTGATCGTGGACGAGGCGCAGTCCCTGGAGCGGAACGTGCTGCTCACCGTGCTCTCCCGGATCGGGCAGAAGTCCAAGGTGGTGCTCACCCACGATGTGGCCCAGCGGGACAACCTGCGGGTCGGCCGACATGACGGCATCGCCGCGGTGATCGAGTCGCTCAAGGGGCACCCGCTGTTCGCCCATGTCACGCTCACCCGCTCGGAGCGCTCTCCGGTGGCGGCGCTGGTCACCGAGATGCTGGAAGGCGCGTAGCGTACGTCCAGCATCCATAATCCGCATGTTCAGGCCGCCATAGTGGCATAGATTACGTCTCTGACCGCCGTGGCGGGCTGGGCTTATCTCAAATCTGAGATACGGTGCTGATATGACGACGGTGATCGAGGATCCACGAACGACCATTGCGCAGATCGGCAGCCTGATCCGGGGCGCCCGGCAGAACCGGGGGATGACCCAGAGCCAGCTCGCCGAGGTGCTCAGTACCAGTCAGAGTGCGATCGCACGGATCGAGCAAGGCAGCCAGAACCTCTCCGTGGAGATGCTCTCCCGGATCAACGAGGTGCTGGATGCCGACCTGCTCTCCATCGGTGCCCCGCGTCCCGCCCACCTGCGGGTGACCGGCGGGCAGAAGCTGTCCGGCACCATTCGGGTGAACACGTCCAAGAACGGTGCCGTCGCGCTGCTGTGTGCCTCGTTGCTGAACCGTGGCCGGACCACACTTCGTCAGGTCGCCCGGATCGTGGAGGTCGACCGGATCGTGGATGTGCTGCGATCCATCGGGGTGCGCGCCACCTGGTCCGAGGACGGTAAGGACCTGGAGATCGTACCGCCGGCCGAGCTGGACCTGACTGCCATCGACGAGGATGCGGCCCGCCGCACTCGGAGCATCATCATGTTCCTCGGCCCGTTGCTGGGCCGCACGAACAGCTTCCAGCTGCCCTATGCCGGTGGGTGCGATCTGGGCACCCGCACGGTGGAACCACACATGATCGCCCTGCGCCCGTTCGGCCTGGAGGTGCTGGCCACCGGCGGCTGGTACCAGGCAGCGGTCACCTCCGGTCAGCCCGATGAGCTCTCCGTGGTGCTCACCGAACGCGGTGACACGGTCACCGAGAACGCGCTGATGGCTGCCGCCCGGCACCCGGGCGTGACCGTGATCCGCAACGCCAGCCCGAACTACATGGTGCAGGACCTGTGCTTCTACCTGGAGCTGCTCGGCGTACGGGTGGAGGGCATCGGCACGACCACGCTGCGGGTGCACGGGCTGGCCGAGATCGATGCGGATGTCACCTACTCCCTCGGTGAGGACCCGGTGGAGGCGATGAGTCTGCTCACCGCCGGCATCGTGACCAACTCCGAGATCACCGTCTCCCGGGTGCCGATCGAGTTCATGGAGATCGAGCTGGCCACCCTCGCCGAGATGGGTCTGCGCTACACCATCTCCCCGGAGTACCCCGCGGCGAACGGGCGCACCCGACTGGTGGACGTGACCGTGCACCCGAGCGAGTTGAAAGCGCCGATCGACAAGATCCACCCGATGCCGTTCCCGGGCCTGAACATCGACAACCTGCCGTTCTTCGCGGTGATCGCCGCGACCGCCACGGGCACCTCGACCATCCACGACTGGGTGTACGACAATCGTGCCATCCACCTGACCGACCTGACTCGCCTGGGCGCTGACGTGCGCCTGCTGGATCAACACCGGCTGGACGTGACCGGACCGACTCGCTGGTCCGGGGCGGAGGTGAGCTGCCCGCCCGCGCTGCGGCCCGCCGTCGTGATCCTGCTGGCGATGCTCGCAGCGAAGGGGACCTCGGTGCTCCGCGGGGTGGACATCATTTCCCGGGGCTATGAGCAGCTGCAGGAGCGGCTGATCCGCCTCGGCGCGCAGATCGAGACCTTCCGGGACTGAGCAGAGGGCGCCCGGGCACCCTCGCCCCGGTGGGGATCCCCGGGAACCTTCGCTCCGGTGAGGATCCCCGGGCGCTACCTGCCGATGTCCCCGATCACCTCGACAGTGCGTGCGGTGCCGTCGGCGAGGTCGTATTCCATCCCGACGATCGCGCACCGGCCCTCGGCCACTGCTTCCTCCAGTACAGCGGAGTAGTCGTGCAGCATCCGCACAGTGGACCGGACATGCTCGGTGAGCAGGTGCCGCTGGTCGACCAGGTGCAGGGTGAGCGAGTCCTTGTTCACGCTGCCGTCGGCCGCGTCCTGCTCGGCGGTGCCGGTGACCAGACTCGGGATCACCCGGTCCACGATCGCGCGCACGAAGTTGTTCGGCAGCGACCCACTGGCCAAGGCCTCGGCCGCCGCACCGACCGCGCCGCAGCCGTGGTGGCCGAGCACCACCACCAGCGGAGTGTGCAGCAGGTCCACCCCGAACTCGATCGAGCCGATCACCGTGGTGTCCACCACGTGCCCGGCGGTGCGCACCACGAACAGGTCGCCCAACCCGCGGTCGAAGATGATCTCCGCCGCCACCCGGGAGTCCGAACAGCCGAACAGGACCGCGAACGGGGCCTGGGCCGCGGAGAGCTCCGCGCGGCGTTCCACGTTCTGGTTCGGGTGGTCGGCCCGACCGCCGACGAATCGGGTGTTGCCCTCCTGCAGGGCCGCCCAGGCCTCGGCGGGGGTGGTCGGTGTGGTCGGCGTCGCGGTCACTCGGTGTCCTCCAGTTCACTGCGGGTGGGTGGGTTCGCACCGGCGCGGGAGACCACGATTGCGGCGATCGTGGCGGCGTGTGCCATCGCCTGGTAGGTGGTCCGGGCGTCGAGCTGGTGGAGTCGCTCGCGCCGGTCGGCGCCGAGCAGGTCGGCGGACCAGAGTGCATCGAGCAGCCCGGCCATGTAGGAGTCCCCGGCGCCGACGGTGTCCACCACGGCCACCTGCGGCGAGGGCACATCCACCTGCTCGCCGGCGGAGGTCACCCCGATCGACCCAGCGGCACCGCGGGTGAGCACCACCAGTGCCGGACCTGCCGCCGCCCAGCGGCGCAGGACGCTCTCGACGTCCGCGCCCGGGTAGAGCCAGGCCACGTCCTCGTCGGAGACCTTCACCACGTCCGCGCCGGCCACCAGAGCCTCGATCCGCGGCAGCACCTCCTCGGCCGTGCCCATGATCGTGGGCCGGGCGTTCGGGTCGTAGCTGATCGTGGCGTACTCCCTGGCCTCGTGGCACAGCTCCGTGATCGCCTCGGCGCTCGGATGCAGCGTGGCCGCAATCGACCCGGTGTGCAGCACCACCATCGAGTCGTCCAGCACCACCTCCGGGACCCGGGAGGTGAGGTCGAAGGTATAGGTCGCTGCGCCGTCGGCGGCCAGAGTGGCCACAGCGGTGGAGGTGCGCTCGGCGTGGTCGGAGCCGGGCACCAGCTGTACCCCGCCGGACTCCAGGTGCTCCCGGACCAGCAGGCCGCGCTCATCGGTGCCGAACCATGCGGCCAGCTCGGTCACCCGGTCCAGCCGCGCCAGCCCGAGGGCCACGTTCGCCGGTGACCCGCCCGGATAGTCGGTGACCGTGCCGTCCGCGGCGTGCACCACGTCCACGAGCGCCTCGCCGATCACCAGGGCGCGCTTGTTCACGGTGCCGGCTCGCTCTCCGGGTCCGCGCCGGTGCCGTTCTCGTCCTCGGTGACCACCGAGTCGCCCTTGGCGGCGGCCAGCCGGTCCCGGGCGGCGTCCAACCAGTTCTGGCAGCGGTCCGCCAGCGCCTCCCCGCGCTCCCACAGGGCCAGGGAGTCCTCCAACGACGCGGCTCCGCTCTCCAGCTTGCCGACTACGTCCACCAGCTCATCGCGGGCCTGCTCGTAGCTGAGCGTGGCCACATCGGGTGCCTGCGAGTTCACGGTGCTCATCAAACCACGTCCTTCTCGTCCGTCCGCCCGGGGCGGACCTCTACCTCGAACTTCCCGCCGGCCACCAGTGCCTGCAACGTCTCACCGGCACTCACCTCGCCCGGGTCCCGCACGACGGCGCCGGTTCCGGTGCGGAGCACGGCGTAACCGCGGCGCAGGGTCGCCTCGGGGGAGAGGGTGCGCAGCGCGGTGCGTAGCGCGGTCACCTCCCCGCGCGCCCGCTCGAGGCGGCCACCGAACGCGCCGCGGGCGGACTGCCGCAACCGGTCGAGCTGCTCCACACGCCCGGTGACCATCGTGGTCGGGTCGGCCAGCACGGGCCGGCTGCGCATCGCGGTCAACCGGTCCTGCTCCAGGTGCAGCCGGCGGGTGAGGGCTTCCGCCATCCGGGTGCGGGCGGCGGCGATGTTGGTCAGCTCCCCGGCCACGTCCGGCACGATCCGCTTCGCGGCATCGGTGGGGGTGGAGGCCCGGTAGTCGGCCACCAGGTCCAGCAGCGGAGTATCGGTCTCGTGGCCGATCGCCGCCACCAGCGGGGTGCGGCTCGCCGAGGCGGCCCGCACCATCGCCTCGTTGGAGAACGGCAGCAGATCCTCCACCGACCCGCCGCCTCGGGCCACCACGATCACCTCGACGTCCTCGTCCGCGTCCAGCTCGGCGATCGCGCGGGAGACCTGCGGTACGCAGTTCGGCCCCTGCACCGCCACCTCACGGATCTCGAAGTGGACCTGCGGCCAGCGCGCCCGAGCGTTCACCAGCACATCGTGCTTGGCCTTGGCGTCCCGCCCGCAGATCAGCCCCACCCGGCCGGGCAGGAACGGCAGCGCCAGCTTGCGCTCGGCATCGAAGAGCCCTTCCGCGGCCAGTCGCTTCTTCAGCTCCTCGATCCGGGCCAGCAGCTCACCCACACCGATCGCGCGCAGATCGCTGGCGCGCAGGCTGAGGGTGCCGCGCTTGACCCAGAACGAGGGCTTGGCCCGCACCACCACGTGTGCACCCTCCTCCACCCCGGCGCCCGTGCCGTGCAGCAGGCGTTTGAGCATGGTCACGTTCAGGGACATGTCCACATCGGTGTCCCGCAGGGTGAGGTAGGCCATCGAGGAGGCGTTGTGCGCGTTCAGCTGCACCAGCTGTCCCTCGACCCAGACTGGTGCCATCCGGTCCACATAGGCGGCGATCTTGCTGCTCAGCACCCGCACCGGCCACGGCCGTTCGGCCGTGGTCTCCAAAGCCTTGGCCGGAAGATCGCTGCCAGCGGGTTCGGTGCTGCTCATGACCCCTACTGTGCCGCACACCGGGGACATCGCGGCACCGGGATCCACAGCGCGGACCTACGGTGGTCACCATGTCCACCACTCTTGTGCGCACCGACGAGCTCAGCCGCGCCCTGGAGCTGCTCGAGGCCGGGGAGAACCTGTTCCTGACCGGGCGGGCCGGTACCGGTAAGTCCACCCTGATCCGGCAGTTCCTGGCCGGCACGTCGCGCCGTGTGGTGGTGGCCGCACCCACCGGTATCGCCGCCCTGAACGTGGCCGGCTACACGCTGCACCGGCTCCTCGGCCTGACCGCCACCACCACGCTGGAGGAGGTGCGCCACGGCCGGTACCGGCCGGGCCGGTTCGCGAAAACGCTCGCCTCGCTGCAGACCCTGATCGTGGACGAGGCCTCGATGGTGCGCGCCGACCTGTTCGACATGCTCAGCGCCGCCCTGGAACGGTTCGGGCCGCAGCCCGGTAGCCGGTTCGGCGGGGTGCAGCTCGTGCTGGTCGGGGACCTGCACCAGCTGCCGCCGGTGGTCACCGACGGTGAGGAGGAGTACTTCAGCACCCGCTACCCCAGCCCGTTCTTCTTCTCCGCGGACAGCTACCGCGCTGAGTACCGCGCTGAGCTGTTTCCCACGATCGAGCTCACCACCGTCTTTCGCCAGGCGGGCGACGACCGGCTCACCGCGATCCTGAACGCCCTCCGGGAAGGAGCACTACTCGGGCACGCGATGGCGGAGCTGAACGCGCGCACCGATCCGCAGTTCCAGCCCCCGGCAAGCGAGCTCTGGCTCACCCTCACCCCGACGAACCGGCTCGCCACCTCCCGGAACAAGCAGCGGTTGGCGGAGCTGGACGCGCCCGAGCACGTCAGCACGGCTATCCGCACCGGCGATCTGACCACGCTCGACGACCCGGCCGACGCCAGCCTGCCGCTCAAGGTCGGCGCCCAGGTGATGATGCTCACCAACGACCCGGCGGACCGCTGGGTGAACGGCACCCTCGGCCGGATCGAGCACCTGCGCTCCGACGATACGGGCGAGGTCACCGCAGTGGTCACCTTCACCGACGGGTCGGCCGCCGAGATCGGTCCGCACGTCTGGGAGGCGACCCGGCCGACGGTGGCCGGCGGCGCCCTCCGGCACGAGGTGGTGGGCACGTTCACCCAGCTGCCGCTGCGGCTGGCCTGGGCGATCACCATCCACAAGAGCCAGGGCCAGACCCTGGACCGGGTGCTGGTGGATCTGACCGGTGGCACCTTCTCCGCCGGTCAGGTGTACGTGGCGCTGAGCCGGTGCACGTCGATGGCCGGTCTGGTGCTACGCCGCCCGGTGCTGGCCAAGGACCTCAAGTCCGACCGGCGGATCGCCCGATTCCTCCGCTCCGCACGGCCGTCGACGACGCAGGACAAGTTCTGCGCGATCGCCGCCTCGGTGGTGGGTCAGGACGGGCGCCGCAGCCGCCCGCGGCCAGTGGAGCTGGCAGTCGTCTTCGCCGATGGCACTGCGCTGAGCACCCTGGTCAACCCGCAGCGGGACCTCGGCGATGCGCGGATCCGGTGGGGGATCACGACGGCGGACGTCGCCTTGGCACCCACCCTCGCCGAGGTGTGGGCGGTGCTCGGCCCGGTGCTGGCCGGGCACACACCGGTGGGTCCGGAGGTCGACGAGACGTTGGCGTTGATCGACTTCGAGCTCAAGCGCCTCGGTGCGGTGGTGCCGCTGCCGCTGGGTATTCCGGTGCCGCCTCGCCCCGGGATGTCGCCGCCCGGCGGTTCGGCGCTCGAGACCGCCCGCCAGGGGTGGGCGGCGTTCGAGGCGGCCGGGGGAGCGACGCAGGCGGTGGACGCCTTCGCCGACCCGGCGGAGACCGATCTGCCGGGAGGGGGTCTGGGGTACCTGCTCACCCGGGACCCCGGCGCTGCCGTGCCGCAGCCCGACCACCTGCCCGCGCTCGCGGACCTGCTGGCCGTCAGCGGACCGATCTCCGCCGCCCTGCTCGGCGCTGAGACCGGTCTGCCCGGCAGATCGGGCGCCGCACCCAGCCGGCACGCCCCGGCACCCAGCCAGCACGGGCCGGCACCTGACCAGCCCACGGACACCGATGGCGGCTCGCCGGCGCTGACCGGTCCGACAGCGACGCTGGCCCGGGCCCAGGTGCGCACCGCCGCCGGCCGCGTGCCCGCCACCTCCGCCGTACTGGACCGGCTCCGTGGCCTCGAGGAACTCCTCGGTACCGGGTTGGCCGACGAGCTCGCCGCCCTGCTGCCCGCGCCCCACGATCCCACCGCGATCCTGCACCCCGAGAGCCGGGTGTGCTTCACGGGAGAGGTGCTCACGCCGTCGGGACGTACGCTCACCCGCACGCAGATGGAGGCCTTGGCCCGCGCGGGCGGGCTGCGCCCGGTGCCGACGGTGACCAAGACCCGCACCGACGTCCTGGTCACCGCAGAGGCGGGCACCCAGTCCGGGAAGGCTCGGAAGGCCGAGGAGTACGACAAACCGGTGCTGGACGCGGGCCAGTTCCTCGACTGGCTCGCCAGCCGCGGCGTGCCGGTGCCGGACTGACCTTCGCGCCAGGCGGCGGCGTGGCACCTACACTGGAGAGCGTGACCACCCCGACCAAGCAGATCTTGCTCGCTGCCCCGCGCGGCTACTGCGCCGGGGTGGACCGGGCGGTCGAAGCGGTGGAACAGGCGCTGGAGCACTACGGTCCGCCGGTCTACGTGCGCAAGGAGATCGTGCACAACAAGCATGTGGTGGCCACGTTGTCCGAGCGCGGTGCGATCTTCGTCGACGAGACCGATGAGGTGCCCGAGGGAGCTCGGGTGATCTTCTCCGCGCACGGAGTCTCCCCGGCCGTCCGCGCACAGGCCGCCGAGCGCAGCCTGGAGACGATCGACGCCACCTGCCCACTGGTGACCAAGGTGCACAAGGAGGCCGTCCGGTTCGCCCGGGACGACTACGAGATCCTGCTCATCGGTCACGACGGCCACGAGGAGGTGGAGGGCACCGCCGGTGAGGCGCCCGAGCACGTGCAGCTGGTCGACGGCCCGGACGCGGTGGACCAGGTCGCCGTGCGCGACCCGGACAAGGTGGTGTGGCTGTCCCAGACGACGCTGTCCGTGGACGAGACGATGGAGACCGTGCGGCGGCTGCGGGAGAAGTTCCCGGAGCTGCACGACCCGCCGAGCGACGACATCTGCTATGCCACCCAGAACCGACAGGTCGCGGTGAAGAAGATCGCCCCGGACGCGGACGTGATGATCGTGGTCGGATCGGCGAACTCCTCCAACACGGTCCGCATGGTGGAGGTGGCGCTGCAGGCCGGCGCCCGTTCTGCCTACCGGGTGGACACTGCGGCCGAGCTCGACCCGGACTGGTTCGACAGTGCGTCGGCGGTGGGGCTGAGCTCTGGCGCCTCCGTCCCGGAGATCCTGGTGCGCGGGGTGATCGACCGGTTGGCCGAGTGGGGCTTCGGTGAGATCACCGAGGTGCGCACCGCTACCGAGGACCTGATGTTCTCCCTGCCGAAGGAGCTGCGCGCCGATCTGAAGAAGGCGGGGCAGGACAGAGGTCGCCCGCCGCGCGGCGGGCGCCGGAACCTGGACGTCACCCCGGTCTGAGAACGGCCTGAGAACGGCCGACGGCGGAGCCCCGGAGTGTGCTGCCTCGCCGTGGTGGGGGCTTGCGCTGCCCGGGAGACTGGAGGCGTGACGATGTCCGGGGGCGGGGCCGGTCCCAATCTGGTGCGCGAACGCTTCGCCCGGGCACCGGTCCTCGGCGCGATGCTCGCCCTCGCGGTGGTGCTCGCCGTACTCGCTCCGCACTACGGCTACCACCGGGACGAGCTGTACTTCCGGATGCTGCCGGCGGACTGGGGCTACACCGATCAGCCGTTCCTCACCCCGCTGCTCGCTCGCACGGCGATAGCGCTGCTGGGGGACAGTGTGGTGGCCCTGCGGGTGGTGGCCCTGCTTTGCGCCGTGGCGTCTCTGCCGGTGCT
>DXBY01000142.1 GCA_019116305.1 Candidatus Ruania gallistercoris
CTGAAGCCGGTGTGAGGGCGTATCGGTGACAGACACGGGTGGGTTCTCCTTCAGTTCGGACCAGGATCTGAACCCGAGTTCGGATGCGACGACCGCTTGCGCGTCGTGAAGTACGAATTCCGCTGCGAGCACCTCGCGATCAGTCATGCCAGCAAACCGAGGCAACGACTGACGCAGGCGTGCGGCCACCGGGTACAGACCGGCTCGGTGCTGGCGTACGAGATGCTTCGCACGCTTCCTGGGGTTCTCGAGTTCATTCATGATCGATGAACGAGTGGGCTTCGCCCTTCCCGGACTCTCCAGCTGCGCCTCGGTCGCGCTCGGTTCACGGTACCGGTTCAGCACTCAGGACTCAACGCATGACCGCGGCCGGGAAAGATGATTCTGTGACGGAACGCGGCAGGTAGTTCCGTTTCAACGTCTAGACGTGCTGGTGAGCGGCAGCTGGTGGCGTGGCTTCGTCGAGCCGAAGAGTTCCGCTTCAACGTCTCGGCGGGCGGTGCGTCACGGACGCTCGCCGTGGTCCCGGAAGACGGCCGCTGCGAACAGCTCGACGTGCCGGAGTACGTCGGAACGAGCCTGCGCCCGCTCGGCGGAGTCCGCATCCGCGTGCAGGTGGAGCACGCGAGCGAGGCCGATCGGCCCGGTGAACGAGTATGCAAGCCGGTCGGCGGGGCCGAGGTGCTCGGGGATCCAGCCGTCACCGAGCCACGTGGAGAACAGTGTCGTGGCGTAGTCGGAGGTCCCGGTCAGTGCAGCGCGAAGCGATTCGCTGTGCAGGAGCCCAGCGCGTGTCACCAGGCTGATCAGCGTTCGGGCCTCGTCCCGATCCCAGTCGTCGAGGAAGGCTCCGACCAGCTGGGTGAGGAACTGCGGGGGATCGGTGTCCGCCAGCTCGTGGTCGACCCCGTCGAGTGCTCGTGCTGAGTCCTGCGGCCCGTACCGGGCGATGACCGCATCGAAGATGGCCCGCTTGTTCTCGAAGTGGGCGTAGAGCACGCTCTCGCTGAGTCCCACCTCCCGTGCGATAGCACGTATCGACGTGCCCTCGAAGCCGTACCGCGAGAAGAGGCGCACTGCCGCTCGCGTGAGTTCCTCCTTGGTGTTGCCAGCTTGAGCCTTACGGGGGCGACCTGGTCGACGCCGGGCGGGTGCGCCGTCGTCGGTTCTGTTCACGAGCGAGCCTCCTCGGCAGGTGGATGTGGCGGTTGACACATAATAGAACGATCGATTAGTTTCTTGGCGGCGGACCCGCCGTGGGAGCTGCGTCCCGTGTGGACAAGAGGAGCTGGTGATGGAACCTGCCGGATCGAGCAGCGGTGCTCGGCTCGCTTTCGATGAGCCGAGCGGAGACCGCTTCCTTTATGCCGGGTGGACGGTCGATCCTCCCCTGCGGCTGCCAATCGTCCGGCGCAGCGACGAGCGGGCACGGGTGATCGCACGATGCTGCGAGTACGCCAGAGCGGCGCAAGGGCGTGCAGGGACGAGCTCTGCGACCGTTTTCGAGACGGAGGTGATGCCACCGATTCCCGGCACTCCGCGCTACGACGTCCTGATGCTGGTCAGAGTGCACTCGCAGCAGGAGCTCGCGAGGGAAGTCGCGAAGGTTCGAGATCTTGCTCCGGACTTCACGATGGCTGCGCGGAACTCACGGCGCATCGGCGACACCGATCGGACTCACGACGCGACCTTCCTGTTCAACCACTTCGTCGCACAACGGTCCGATGCGGCCATGGCGGGGTTCGAGCAGGTGGCAGGGTGGTTCCCGGACAAGCTCGGCGTCGATAACGCCACACTGCTGGAGCCCGACGACCAGGAGGCTGCGCCGTACGCCTTCGTGAACTACGTCCGCGTGCCCGGCGGTGCGCGGCGGTTCTTGCTCGGAATGCTCCTCCGGCCCAGCTTTCACACGCGCGTCCGCAGGGTCCTGCGCGCGCACCACATGCAGGCGTTGCCCTTGCTGGCCAAGCCCGTTCGATGCGCATGACTGCGCTGAGCGGCGTGCTCGGTCCCTCGTCCTCGACGCTGTCCGGTGCTTCAGCTATCGGCTTTGCGGCGCTGATCGCTGGGCTCAATGCCATCCTCGTTCCGGCGGGTGCACCGACCCCAGGCGCTGGCACCGCCGAGGCGGTGAACTTCTACGACAGTTCCGCACTGATGCTGTGGGCGGGCTCGGTCATGCCGCTGGCGTGGGTCTTCTCGACGCTGTTCGCAGCGGGAGTGCTGGCACGCGTCGGTGGTACGTCGAGCCAGCCCTGGGCGCTCGTAGGGTTCGGGGGAGTGCTGGCACAGAACGTCACGTTCACCATCGTGATCGGTATTCGACTGGCAATGGCGCGAGCCGGTGAGCATGAGGGCGCCGATCTGCTCTGGAACCTCCATGAGGCTCTCTTCGGTCTGAACGGCACGTTCCTTGCGCTCGCCATGGTCGGGTTCTCGCTCGCAGGTCGGGCCAGCGCAGTGATCGGCAGGCTCCATACCGGCATCGGCTTCGTCGGCGCAGTCCTCCTGATCCTCTCGGCCTGCCTGACTCCTGTGGTGATGAGCGGCAACAGCGCCGCAGGCCTGTTCGGGCTGACAGGGTGGCTGCTGTGGGTGGGATGGCTGATCGCCTATGGTGTACGACTCGTGTGCAGCAAGCGCGGGTAGTACAGCATCCGACTCGGCGATCAGTGGCGGATCTGCTTCCGGTTGACCGATGCTGCTGCTGAAGACATCGAGATCGTCGAGGACTCCTGAGGAGGGGCGATGTCCGAGAAGCTCTACTGGCTTCACTCGCAGACGCGGTACGAGCTGGAGGGTGTGCACGATCGCGTGGCCGAGCAGATCGCAACAACTGCGCCGCTGCGCACGCTGTGATGGGCGACGGGGTGTCGATCGAGATCGACCGTGATGGCGTTGCCTTGGCCATCGTTGATCTCGGCGGCAACGGACCCCCACTTCTGCTGCTCCATGGTCTGGCTGGGAGCTCACGAGAGTTGTTGCCCACAGCCTGGGCACTGTCTGACAGCTTCCGTGTACTTCTGATGGACCAGCGCGGACACGGCCGAAGCGCGAGACGTCCGACCGATCTGTTCCGGCACTCGTTCGTCGCGGACGTCATCGCGGTGCTCGAGCAGGTGGTGCCGGGACAACCGTGCGTGCTCGTTGGACAGTCGATGGGGGCGCACACCGCGTTTCTCGTCGCAGCTGCGCGTCCAGATCTCGTCACGCGGCTGGTGATGCTCGAAGGGCATGCCGCCGGCAGTGACGATCCCGAGGAGGCGGCGAGCCTGGGCCGGTACTTCGCCTCCTGGCCCACCCCCTTCGCGGACGAGGAAGCGGCTCGTGTCTATCTCGGGGGCGCCCCTGTCGTTGATGCCTGGGTCGCAGATCTTGAGGCCACGCCCGAGGGTCTCGTCCCGCGTTTCGATGCTGATGTCATGGAGCGCTCGATCGAGGCCGTGCACGAGCCGCGCTGGGAGGAGTGGGAGGCACTGCAAGTTCCGACCCTCGCAGTCTTTGCGAAGGAGGGGATGTTCGGCGACACCGACAAGGACGAGTTGATCCGGCGGCGCCCCGCGACCGCTCGAATCGACTTGTCAGTAGGGGGTCACGACGCCCATCTGGATGCGTTCGAGGAGTGGATCAGTGCCCTGCGCTGGTGGCTGTTGTCGGAGACCGAGCCTGCGATCTCGCGATGGGGGACTGGTGAGAAGGGCGGCTTCAGCTGCCGACCAGCCGGGTGAATAGCGTGCCCGAGGTCTCGGCGACGCAGCAGAGGCCATCGAAGCTCTCGAATGCCGGCTGCTCAAGGAAGTAGTCGGCCATTCTCATGCGCCGGAACTGCGTCGCATCAGTCACCTCCGGTGCTGCCTTTCGCAGGTCGGCGAGTGTCCAGGCGGCGGCGCTGTCGAAGGCGAACTCCACACAATCCGGCTCTAGTTCAGGCTGCGGCGCCTCCTGAAACGGGAATGCCCCAGACCCTTCCAGAGCGGCACCGTTGGTGATGGCGGTCCGGCCAGCACGTGCCGTGAGCCCGATCGAGCAGAAGTCGTCACCGAGTGCGGCGGCCAGGTGGTATCCCGCCGGGTAGAGCAGCTGTCCGTCCTCTCCCCGTTCCGGCGCCTTCTTGATGTGCCAGTTATGGGCGGCCAGGACAACTTTGGCAGTCGGATCCTGGTCGAGCAGTCGCAGGATCGAGTCCGCCAGGTAGGTGTCGCGGAATGTCGACGCGATACCCATGTCTTCGCTGAGGAAGGATCGATGCACCTGGTCGACGAGCCATGCGCCGCGGAGGTGGTGCATGGTCTCAGCGTGCGCTGCTCCCTTGCCGAGGAGGCGTTGAGCAGTGGCCATGCGTTCGGTCCGGGCCACGAGTTCGCTCAGGGTGCTGGTCAGCGCGTCGCGGTCGTGCTCGGGGAGGGTCGCATACGTGCCCAGGACCATGGTGGCCATGCCGTGGTGGTACCGCTCGACGAGCTCGATCGCGCGGTCGAGCACCGGAGCGGCGGCTGGGTCGTGCTCGCGCAGGTAGGGTGCGACCCGTTCCAGGGCCGGCAGGGGCGAGCCGATCGAGCCCGGCAGGTCGACCCCGATGCAGCGCACGGGTTGCCCGCCGCTCCCGTTGTGGGCACGCAGCCAACGGAGCGTCTCGTGCATCTGTGGGGCCTCACCCAGTGACATCGCTATCCCGTCCGACGCGATGTGTTCCACCTCCCCGGGGCCACCAAGCACCCAGTCGGACACCACTTCGGCCTCAGTGAACGGTGCCTCCAGAGCGAGCACGGTAAACCCCTGTCGCTCCACGAGATGCCGCAGGAAGCGGTGCCGCAGCTGGTAGAACTCCGCGATGTGGTGGGAGCACTCGCCCAGGGCAACAACCCGCGCATCACCGATCAGCTCCGAGAGGGCCGCCAGCTCCCCCAGCGGAGCAGTGGGTTCGAGATGGGACCCTCGTATGCCGTTCGTGGCGATCCACGATGACAGCGGCACGCGGGTGGGAGCCATCGGGCCCTCCTTGCTGACCGGAAGCGAGAGGCAACGCCCACTCCAGTCGTAGGTGTACGATGTACGCGTACCTCACCGTAAGGCCCGCCGTCTGGACCGTCAATGCCGCGACCGAAGTCCCGAACCTCCGACGAGATCGCCGCCGCGGCAGTGGCCCTGCTTGAGCGGGACGGTCATGCGGCGCTCTCGATGCGCAGCCTCGCGCGCGAGCTCGGGATGAGTGTGATGGCCTTGTACCGCTACGTCAGTGACCGCGACGACCTGGAGCGGCTGGTGGCTGAGTACGTGCTGTCGTCGCTTTCCTCGTCGGTGGGCGAGGGGCACTGGACGGCTCAGGTCGTCGAACTCGTCGAACGGGTTCGCTCGGCAGCGCAGGCGCATCCGGAAGCGATACCGCTGCTGCTGAGGCACCGCCATGACAGTCGAAGCAGCATCCGCTGGATCGAGCGGATGCTCGGCGTCCTTGCCGAAGCCGGATTCGAGGGCACCGGTCGTGTGGTGGCACAGCGGGCGATAGTCGACTACCTCGTCGGTGCCATCCAGTCCCAGCACCTGAGCGCACTGTCCGGTCCGGGGACGGCAGTGATGGCGCAGCTGCGCGACGAAGAGTTCCCGTATCTGTCCCAGACCGCAGGTATCGCCCGTGGGGTGAGCCCGGATGAGGAGTTCCGACGGGGACTGATGAGCGTGCTGGCGGGGTTGGTCAGTGAGTGGCGACCTAGCGCAGATGGTCACCTGATCGCGATCTCGGGCTTGCCCGGCGTCGGGAAGACCAGCGTGGCGGCAGCCCTCGTCGCCCGCACCGGAGCAGTCCACCTCTCGATCGACGTCGTCGAAGAGGCCATCCTCGCCTGCGGCCTGCCTTCGGGGTGGCAGGCAGGGGTCGCCGCGTACGAGGCTGCTCGCGCTATGGCGGAGCTCAACCTGCGCACGGGACGCCGCGTCGTCGTCGATGCCGTCAACGACAGCGAACCGGCGCGACAGACCTGGCGGACCGCGGCATCGGTGACCGGTGCCGCCCTCGACTTCGTGCATCTCGTGATCGCCGATCCTCGAGAGCATGAGCGCAGGCTCGGCGGCCGAGACCGGGGCCTCGCCTTCGTCGGCGAGCCGACCTGGGCAGACGTGCAACGACGTCGTGCCGAGTTTGCGGCGTGGACGGATGACACCGTGGAGCTGGATACCTCGGTCCGTGCGGCGGACGAGGTAGCGGCGGCCCTTGCGGCACAGCTCGGATGGTGAGGGGACGGCGCTCGCGGATGCCCTGTGGCGGGGCCCGGCTCCGTCGGGGTGTGACACGCTTAGCGAATGGCATCGCCGCAGACCCTGAGCGAGTCGGACCGACGACTGCTGGCGCGGTGGGCGTTGGTGTGCGCCGAACGCGTGCTCCCGCTGATCGAGGCTGACGACGCTGCCCGCGAGGATTTGCGGGAGGCGATCGCACGCACGCGTGCCTACAGCGCGGGGCAGAGCAGTACCGCAGCAGAGATCCGCCGGCGACTGGTGGCGGTGCAGGCGGCGAAAGCCGCGAGGACTCCCGCTGGTGCCGCGGCGGCCCGTGCGGTCGCGCAGGCCGCGGCGGTCGCGCACATGGGAGCCCATGCCCTGGGCGCGGCAGCATATGCCGTCAAGGCTGTCTCCTTGGCCCATGCCGGTGAGCCGGAGCGCGTCGAGGATGAGGTCCGCTGGCAGTTGGCGCAGTTGAGTGAGTCCGAACGCGCCGCACTGCGGTCGCTGCCGCCACTCGGGGCGAACTCGTCCGGGCCGTTGGGCGCCGGGCTCCTCTCGCAAGGCATCCTGGGCAGTGCGATCCGTCAGATCCAGGAGCAGATCGGTGCACTGGACGCAGTTCCGCCCCAGGAGTCGACAGCGAATCGCTAGGCAGGACCTCGCCGCTCTCGACGGCGCGCATTCCGCGTGCTCTCGGATCGGGCAGGGCTACTCCTCGGCCACGCTGCGCCACGGATCGATCAGGCGGCGCATTCCGGTGGTGAACACCGAGACATCAGGAATAGTGCCACCGGAGAGCAGGATCAGGCCGGCGCCTTGATCCAGTGCTGCCAAGAGCTTGCCGACGTCTGAGATGGGAAGGGTCTCGTTGTCCGGACGAGCGCTGCGCGCCATCGCCTCGTAGTGACCCAGCAGTGCCGTCAGGCGCTCGTGCAGCTGGGGGGCGAGGGCGTCGTCACGGGCGGCGCTGGCGATGAACTCCAGGGTGGCGAGCGCGAACCCCTGCGCCCCCGACTCCGGGTACCCTTCGCGTTCGGCCACGTCCCGACCGGTGGACGTCGGGTGGCTCGGCTGCTCGAACGGATTCCTCAGCTCGGGTGCGGCCAGTTCCAGGTTCTGGTCCATGACCGCCAGGAACAACGCTGACTTCCCGTCGAAGTTGGAGTACACGGCCCCCTTGGAGAATCCGGCCTCGCGCGCGATCCGGTCCAAGCTCGCCGCGTGGTAGCCGTCCTCGCCGAACACCCGGCGCGCCGCGAAGACCAGGGCTTCGCGGGTCTGGCGC
The DNA here is from genome assembly GCA_019116305.1 of Candidatus Ruania gallistercoris. Lineage (GTDB taxonomy): Bacteria > Actinomycetota > Actinomycetes > Actinomycetales > Beutenbergiaceae > Ruania > Ruania gallistercoris. The sequence goes on from DXBY01000142.1 coordinate 7,505, forward strand.
TGACGGTCCCGGCGAGAGAGCGGGTCGGGGAGGTGTGTCATCCCTCCAGCCTAAAGCGGTGCAGTGCTTGACGTACTCTTAGTATTCAAATACCGTCAGTATGTAAATACTCATGGTATCCGAGGAGCAGAGTTGTCTATCGACGTACTGCACATCACCGGCCTCACCCGCCGCTACGGACACGTCGTCGCCAATGATGAGGTCTCCCTGCGCGTACGGTCCGGGGAGGTCGTCGGTCTGCTCGGTCACAACGGCGCCGGGAAGACCACGCTGGTCTCCCAAGTGGTCGGTCTGCTGAAACCTGACTCCGGTGCGATCCGGGTGGGAGGCACCGATGCTGTGCAACATCCGGCAGTCGCACGACGGCACGTGGCGCTGCAGCCCCAAGCGCAGGCTCCGATCGACGGCCTCACGCCGCGAACAGCGATCGAGATCGCCGGCCGCCTGCGCGGACTGTCCGCTCGTGACGCCCGCGCCGTCGCCGTCGAGTTGGGCGACGAGCTCGATATCGGCCGGTGGCTGGACCAGCGCGCGCTGCCCGAGGGTCGCGGTTTGTCCGGGGGCATCCGACGGTTGACCGGGTTCGCGATGGCGGTGGCCACACCTGTTCCGCTGCTGATCCTGGACGAGCCGACGAACGACATCGATGCCTCACGGCGCCGGTTGCTGTGGGACGCCGTGCGTCGCCGTGGCGATCGGGGCAGCGGCGTGCTGCTGGTCACCCACAACGTCGCCGAAGCCGAGCGGATCGTGGACGAGCTGGTCGTCCTCGACCGGGGTCGGGTCGTGGCCAACGGGTCCCCAGCGCAGCTGCGGGGAACCCAGGACAGCGACCTGCGCCTCGAGCTGCAGCTGGCACCCAACGGCACGGATCCCAGCGAGCGCACCGGAGCCCTGCCCGTACTGCGCCGGGTCCGGACCGGGCGGCGTACCGTGCTCATCATCGCCGCGGACCAGGCCGCGTCCGCGGTCGCCTGGGCCACCGCCCAACGCGCCGACGGTCAGATCGAGGGCTTCTCGCTCGCACCGGCGATGCTCGAAGACGCCTACCTGGCGCTCACGGCAGCACCCGACCCGACTGCCGACACCGCCCACGCTGCCCCGAGTACCGAGGAGCCCGCCCATGTCTGAGTCGACCACCGTCCCGACGACGTCCGCTGGTCCGGGGCTGGAGCCGATCGCGGCGGTCCAGGTGGGCCTGTGGAACAGCTTTCGGGCGATGCTGCGCTGGTCCTTGGCCGCGATCGGTCCGATGCTGCCGCTCATCGTCGTCATCCAAGCCATGCTGGCCGCGGGGATCGTCATCGGGTTCGGTTTCCTGATCCCGGACATCACTGCCGACACCGCACTCTTCCTGTCCTCCGGGGCGCCGACGATCCTGCTGCTGACCATCGGGCTGGTCATCGTGCCGCAGGGGGTGTCCCAGGCGCGCGCGTCCGGCGCGCTGGACTACCAGCGCGCACTCCCGATCGCGCGGCCGCTGCTGCTCGTGGTCGACCTCGTGGTGTGGACGCTCATCGCCCTGCCCGGGGTAGCGATCGGGCTGCTGGTCGCATGGTTGCGCTACGACCTCACCTTTGCCTTCGACTGGCCGATCCTGGTCCTCGCCTCGCTGTTGGTGACCACGATGGCCGCGGCTGTGGGCTACGCGATCGCGGTCACCCTCCCGGCCACGCTGGCTCAGCTGGCATCCCAGGTGCTGGTGTTCTTCGTCCTGCTGTTCTCCCCGATCACGTTCCCGGTGAGCCAGCTGCCGGAGTGGTTCCAGACGGTGCACCTGGTCCTGCCGATCCAGGCCGCAGCGGATCTGCTCCGGGCGGGGATCGCATCGAACGCTTTCGCCGCCGAGGGGCGCGATCTGCTGGTGCTGGTGCTGTGGACCGCCATCGGCCTGCTGGTCACCACTCGTGCACTCGTGCGCCGTAGATGACCGGCCCGGTCTTCGGGTGGAGCGCCGAGCCGATCAGGTGGTCGCCGGTGGCTCACTCCCGTCGGCAGGGCGGCGCTGCTGGGCGATCCAGGTGTGGTCCGCGACGGCGGAGCTCACCTCGCGTGCGTACCGCTCGCGGTCCGGCCCGCGATACAGATCGCGCGCGAAGTAGGGCGACTCCTTCCGGAACGGGCCGTTGTGGTGGATGCGCATCGCCAGGTCCGACAGATAGTCGCGGCCAGAGGCCTGATAGGCCGCGAGCTCTGCCTCGTCGAGGCGGATCAGGGCGGAGGAATCGATGAAGCCGGAGGAGGAGTAGCGAGCGTCCAGGTAGAGGTCCTCGCCTCGCTGGAGCAGGAACCACCCGCCCGGCTTGTGATCGACGTACTGCAGTGCCCGACGGGCCTGGGCGATTCGGGCAGCATCGCCCCACTGCTCGACAGGCGGGATGGGCTCACGTGGTCGTATCAGCGCGTCTCCCCAGACGTAGTAGTCGAACGTCGGGGCGTCGTCCCGCAGCAGCGTGAAGCAGAGCACTCGTCGGCAGGTGCTGCAGGTGAGCTGGCACTCCACCCGGTCCATGAGCCCGGAGTCATGCAGCGGACGTAGGTCGGCGATCCTGACTCGGTCAGGACTCTCGGTGAGCACACCTGCTGCCAGTGCCGACGAAAGCGCGCCGATGGTGGCGTCGACATCGAGACCGTCCGGTTCGTCGTCACTGCGGACGAGCAGCTCGTTGCAGGTGGCGCAGTCAGCGTCCTTGGGCATGGCGTTGACGGCAGGATTCGTTGACGTGATGGTGATGCGCTGCAGGCCACCCCGCCTCCACGGGGAATCGAGCGGGTTGAAATGCGGCTGCAGGTATCCACCATCCAGCTCGAAGTGCGTCCCGGGGTGCGGGGTGGTGCGGACAGGACGGCCGAGAGCCTTCGTGAGGTCGTCCAGAGAAGCGTCGTTGCGGGTCCCGGGGATCCAGTCGGCCACCCGCACGCCGCGAGCGGCACCCTTCGGCTGGAGCAGCAGTACGACGGCCACGAGTGCATTGTTGGAGAAGAGGATGTCACTGCCGGAGGCGAACAGCAGCCGGCGTACGCGCCGGACGGGTGCGCCGACCGACCGCTCCCAGGTCTCCGCGGGCTGCGGTCCCAAGACCTCCACCAGCTCGCCTGCTGCCGTGCTCTCCTCCGGCTGTCCGAGCGCTCGCAGGATCACGGGTAGTTGCCCGCGCCGTCGCCATCTCATCGGCACGAGTATCGCAGCGGCGGTAGTGATGGACGGGGCGCGAGGTCGTCCGCGCCCCGTCCCACCCAGCGGGGCCGCCAGTGCTCGAGCAGCCGACTACTCACTCGTGGACGATCCGCTGGTGCATGGCCGTGAGAGTCTGCTGGGCCTTGCTGCTCAGCTCGGTCTGGTCC
>DXBY01000143.1 GCA_019116305.1 Candidatus Ruania gallistercoris
CAGCTCGAGGCGGGGGAGCAGGACTGGCGAGTAAGCCGGAACATGGTAGACAACTCCGGTGCCCTCGAGGTGGTCAAGGACCTGGGCGTGGTGCACTTCCCCGGGATCGACCTCACCGTGCGCCGCAGCGCGAACGAGCGGTACCGCTTCGTCGGTAACGACTTCAGCTCCGTACAAGGGGAGACCGTCTGGGAGATGGGCTTCAGCCGGGACGACTGGCAGACGCACGCAAGAACCCGCACCGTGCTCACCTCGACCCCGACCCACTTCCACGTCTATGCCGAGCAGGATGCCTGGCTGGGCGTGGAACGGGTGCACTCCCAGACCTGGAGTCGCTCCATCCCGCGCGACCATCTCTGATCTGGCACCGTTCGGCTTTCTCCTCCCCTCGAGGGAGGAGGGACCGGTGCTGATTTCCCTCACGCGGCCGATCTGCGCCGGCCGGATCCCCGCATAGGCTGACGGCATGAGCGAACCACAACGAACGCCGTCGCCAGAGCCTTCCGCGATGGCCGGCTCGGGCGCACCAGCCGGGGGCAGTGACCCCGCAGCACCGTTCGCCGCCCCGGTCACGCAGGAAGGGCTCCCGACCCAGGCTCCGCAGCCCGCACCGGCCGCGGCGGCACCCGATGCCGGTGCCGCCCTGTCCATCCGTGGGCTGTGGAAGCGTTTCGGGCAGAAGGTCGCCGTGGCCGGGATCGACCTGGACGTGCCCCGCGGCAGCTTCTACGGCTTCGTCGGGCCGAACGGCGCCGGGAAGACCACCGCGCTGTCGATGGCCACCGGGCTGCTGCGTCCGGACGGCGGCACCGTCGCCGTGCACGGGAAGGACTTCTGGTCAGACCCGGTCGCCGGGAAGGCCCAGCTCGGCGTGCTGCCGGACGGGGTGCGGCTGTTCGACCGGCTCACCGGCGCTCAGCTGCTCACCTACGCCGGTCTGCTGCGCGGGATGGACCGGGACACGGTGGACCGCCGCACCGAGGACCTGCTCCGCGCCCTGGACCTGACCAAGGACGCCAAGACGTTCGTGGTGGACTACTCCGCCGGGATGACGAAGAAGATCGCCCTCGGCTGCGCGATGATCCACGCCCCGCGCACGCTCGTGCTGGACGAGCCGTTCGAGGCCGTCGACCCGGTCTCGGCGGCGAACATCCGGGACATCCTCGCTGACTACGTACGCTCCGGCGGCACGGTGATCGTCTCCTCGCACGTGATGGACCTGGTGCAGCGGATGTGTGACCACGTGGCGATCATCGCGGCCGGGCAGATCCGCGCCGCCGGCACCATCGATGAGGTGCGGGCCGGGGAGAGCCTGGAGGACCGGTTCGTCGAGCTGGTCGGTGGCCGACAGCAGACGGAGGGACTGGAATGGTTGCGCACCTCGTCCGACTCCGCCTGACCCTGCTCGGCAACACGTTCCGCCGGAGCGTGTGGCAGACCATCGGTTTCATCCTCGGCGTGCTCTACGCGCTGTTCATCGTGGTGATGGCCGTGATCGGGTCCGTGGCCGGTGGCGGTGTGAACGCCGACCTGACCGGTCAGGTGATCGTGGTGATCGGTTCTCTGGTCATCCTCGCCTGGCTGGTGGTGCCGGTGTTCGCCTTCGGTACCGACGCCACGCTGGACCCACAGCGGTTCGTCACCTTCGGCATCCCGCGTCGGTCGTTGCTGGCCGGACTCGCCGCCGCCGGGCTGACCTCGATCCCCGGGGCGGCCACGCTGTTGGCCGCTGCGGGAGTGGCCTTCGCCTGGTGGCGCACCCCGTGGGTGATCCCGTTCGCGTTGATCGGTGCCGCGCTCGCAGTGGCGCTGTGCGTGGTCGGCTCGCGGGCACTGACCACCGCGCTGGTGCCGCTGCTGGACTCGCGCCGCTCGCGTGAGGTGCTGATGGTGGTGGCGCTGATCCCGATCGTGATGATCGGGCCGATGATCGGCACAGTGGCGCAGCAGTTCGATGGCAGTGGCATGACGGCAGCGGACGTCTCCGCGATGCTGGACCAGGTGGTGGGAGTGCTCTCCTGGACCCCGTTCGGGGCGCCGTGGGCGATCGGGATGTCCGTGCACGACGGCGCATGGCTGCTGGCACTGCTGCGTCTCCTGGTGTGCGTGGTCACGCTGGGCGTGGCCTGGTGGGTCTGGGACGTCACCCTCGCCAAGTCCCTGGTCAGCCCGCCGACCTCGACTGCACGCGGCGGCAAGGCCAAGGGGCTCGGCTGGTTCGACCGGATGCCCAGCACCCCGACCGGTGCCGTGGCAGCCCGCGCCCTGACCTACTGGTTCCGGGACCCGCGCTACTCCGCCTCCATCGCGATCATCCCGCTGCTACCGATCGTGCTTGCGGTGGCCGGCGGCGGCCTGTCCGAGCTGGTGCTCGTCCTGGCGCCGGTGACCGCCTGGATCCTGGCGTTCAGCATCTCCGCCGACATCGCCTATGACCACACCGCATTCGCCCTGCATGCCGCCACCGCGGTCTCCGGCCGCGCGGACCGGGCCGGCCGGGTGCTGGCACTGACCTCGATCGCCGTGCCCGTGCTGGTGATCTTCCTCATCGGCACTCTGGTGGCCACCGGCCGGTGGGACCTGGCACCGATGTTGATCGGGCTCACCGTGGCCGCCTTCGGGGTGACGGCGGGTGTCTCGTCGGTGACCTCGGCGCGGCTGATCTACCCGGCCGTCAAGCCCGGTGACAGCCCGATGAAGCAGCCGCAGGGCGCAGTGATACCGACGATGATCGCCCAGAGCGTGGGCGTGGGTGCCGCGCTGCTGCTGTCCTTCCCGGTGATCGTGCTCGCGATCCTGACCATCGCGCAGTCCCTGGCCTTCGGCTGGGCCTGCCTCGTGATCGGTGTGGTCTGGGGCGTGGTGGCCTGCGTGATCGGTATCCGGACCGGTGGCCGCTGGTACGACCGGCGCACCCCCGAGCTGCTGCAGCAGGTGGTCGCCCAAGCCTGAGGACGGGGGCCCTCAGCCCAGGGTCCTCTCGGCCAGGGGCGCCTCAGCCTGGGCCCCAAGTCGAGTCGTCCGGTGGGAGTGCACTCTCCCCACCGGACGACTCGCCGCTAGAGTGAGTGGGTGGACTGGGAGTTCGACGGCGAGATCATCGAATGGCGCGGGCCCGCCCCGTTCCTATTCGTCGACCTGGATCCGGAGTTGTCCGCGGACGTGAAGGCTGCTGCCAAGGGGCTGGAGTACTGGGGGCAGGTGGCGGTCGAGGCGGAGATTGGGGACACCCGGTTCACCACCGCGCTGTTCCCGAAGGACGGCCGCTACCTGTTACCGGTGAAGGTCGCGGTGCGGCGGGCCGAGCAGGTGGACGAGGGGGACGTGGTGCCGGTGCGGATGACCCTGCGCCTGCCGCGCTGAGGCGGGGCTGAGCGAGGTCAGGTGGCCTCTCCGAGATGTGAGGCGTTGCTCAGAGTGCGATCACGAGGATCACCATGAGCGCGATGCAGACGAGCAGTGGCGCGATCGACGATCGGCGGACGAGGTTGTCCTGGGCCGCCCGATCGGTGATCAGGCGGTAACGGCCCTGCCAACGCCAGAGTGTCCGCCATTGGGATTGTGGCGAGACCAGGCCCCAGACCGCCAGCAGAATGACGATGGCCGGCGGAATCAGCATCCACGGAGCGAGTTCGACGTTCGTCCACATGCCAGGGGAGGGTACAGCCCTGGCTCTCACCGCAAGCAGGGTGCACCGGGCCAGGCTACCCCTCGGCCGCCCGCAGCAGACAGGACCGGACGCGATGGACGGGTGGATCGGATTCGCCCGTAGACTGGATCCCCGTGGCCCTGACTATCGGTATTGCCGGCCTGCCCAACGTGGGCAAGTCGACGCTCTTCAACGCCCTGACCCGTGCGACCGTGCTCGCCGCGAACTACCCGTTCGCCACCATCGAACCGAATGTCGGGGTGGTTCCGCTACCCGATGACCGGCTCGGCAAGCTCGCCGAAGTGTTCGGCAGCGAGAAGGAGATCCCGGCGACCGTGTCCTTCGTGGACATCGCCGGCATCGTCAAGGGTGCCAGCGAGGGGGAGGGGCTGGGGAACAAGTTCCTCGCCAACATCCGGGAGGCGGAGGCGATCTGTCAGGTCACTCGCGCATTCTCCGACCCGGATGTGGTGCACGTGGACGGCAAGGTATCCCCGGCTGACGACATCGAGACGATCAACACCGAGCTCATTCTCGCCGATCTGCAGACGTTGGAGAAGGCGCTGCCACGGCTGGAGAAGGAGCTGCGGGGCAAGAAGATCGAGCCGCAGGTGCTGGACACTGCCAAGGGCGCGATGGCGCTGCTGGAAGCGGGCACGACCAT
>DXBY01000144.1 GCA_019116305.1 Candidatus Ruania gallistercoris
GGTGCTGATCTGCGAGCAGAGCGACGTGGGCACGACGCCCGAGGATGCTGCCGCACCGGAGAACGACCGGCAGACCAGCACCGCCGAGTGTGTTCGGGCGTCGCGGCGCAGCGAGACAGTGCTGCATGCGACCCTCGACGACCTGGCCGGCGCGGCCAGCAGGGGAGTGGTGGGACCGCACCTGGAACTCGGTCCCGCCCTGCATCCCGAGACCGCACGGAGGCTGTGCTGTGACAGCGGGTTGCTACTGCACCTGCACGAGGACGCTCCTGCGGGAGCACGGCCTGAGGCGACGGTCAGCCGGAACGGGCTACCGGGTCGCACGATCGATCTCGGACGCCGACGCCGTCGCCCGAATGCTGCGCTCTTCCGGGCGTTGTGGACCAGGGACCAGGGCTGTGTGTTCCCCGCCTGTGGGCGGCGCCACTACCTTCATGCCCACCATCTGCGGCACTGGGCCCTCGGCGGTCCGACGACGTTGGAGAACATGGCCCTGCTCTGCGGCGAGCACCATCGGTCCCACCACGAGGGCGGATTCGACCTACGCCCCGGACCGGACGGCACGCTGCACACCTACGCACCGGACGGCACCCTGGTCCAGCCGGTGCCCCTGTCCCCGGTATCGACCGGAACCGCAGTGGCTGAGAGCAGCTCGCGGGAGGCCTCCGCCGACCTGCTCACCGCCACGGACGCCCGCCCGTTCCCGCTGGGCTACGCCGTCTCCACGTTCTTGATGAATCGGCGGGCCCGGGTGACGGCGGAGGAGGAGCTGGCGCGCGCCGCCTGAGCGCGGCTCAGGTATCGGCTCAGGATCCGATGTCAGACACCGGTCCGCTCCTGGGTGGACCCCACCTCGCGCTCGAGGAACGGGGTGAGCAGCCGCGGAACGGCCTCCTCGGCGAGAGCCAGGCCCGCTGTGGTGGCCACGTCCACCACGGAATAGCGCCCGCGGCCGGCGGCGGTGGTGGCGGTGAGCGTGAGGACTCCGGCCCGGCGCTGGAAGATCGACTGCTGCACCCGCCAGCCGATGATCCCCGAACGGTCCAGGGCCACTGTGCCGCGCCGGATGCTGCCGCGCCGTGCGACCAGATACGTGGCGGTGAGCTGATGGCCCAGATTGCGGGCGGAGTCCAGCGCCACGGCCACCGCCAGCCCTGATCCGGCGAGCGTGGTGACCGCGATGACCGAGGTCCAGAACGCCGTCGGGTGCAGGAGCACCACCACGCCCGCCGCCAGAGCCAGCAGTCCGGCGATCAGGGCAGCGGCTCGCACCAACCGGCGCCGCCGGGCAGCGGCCGGGTGTGCGCGTAGCGTCTGCGGCCACTGCTGCCCGAGGATCGTCTCGGCCACTCGGATCGGGGTCGCTCGAGGCGCTCCTGGAACCAGCGTGGCACTGTCCTGCTTCTCCGCGTCCGCGCGCAAGCCGGTGGCCACCACGTCCAGCCGGGCGGCCCCGGATGTCCGGATGCCCAGCGGTTCGACCAGTTCCACACCGCGGATCCGGGACGTCTCAAAGCTGATCGACCGCGAGGTGAGCAGCCCCCGGTGCACCCGCAGCGCCTGCTCGGAGCGCTCCAGCCGGTAGCCCCACCAGGACTCCACCCAGAGTGCGGTCATGGCCACGGCTCCGACCAGCACGAACACCACGATGGCGGCCAGCAACGCCGGCCAGGCCCCGATCCGGTCGGTGATCTCGCTGGCCCACTCCACCGGCAGCGCCGGCACCCCGGCCCAGTCGGCGACCTGGAAGATGCCTCCGGCAGCACCCACAGAGAACAACAGCGTGAACACCGAGACCGGTGCGTACCGGATCCACGCCGGCGACCAGCGCGCCAGCGCCTCCGGGCCCGCAGCAGCCGGTTCGAGCGTCTCCCGCCGCAGCAGCTCGGCACGCAGCCGCTCACCATCGGCCCGGGGAATGGGATCGAGCACGATCGACTGCCCGGTCCCCTCGGTCACCTTCTCCCCGGTGCCCAGGCTCAACCGCACCAGGCCGAACATTCGCAGCAGCAGGTGGGCGGTCAGGTCGACGTTGCGGATCCGCTCCCGGGCCAGCGAACGCCGGCGTTTGAACAGGATGCCGCTGTGCATCTCCAGCCGCTGCCCGGTGAGCCGATAGCGGGTGGTGCGCCACCGCAGCCGGTCGGCCACCGCACTGACGCCGGTCACCACCACAGTGCCGGCCAGGCACAGCACCAGCGTCAGCGGCCCGTGGTCGCCGCCGAGCCAGACTGGGACCACGATGAGAGCCGATGTGCCTAAGCAGGCGCCGAACAGCAGCAACGCAGTGACCGCCACTGTGGAGGGGGCCAGGGTGAGCCAGGCGGGGCCCTCGGCCTCGGTGCTGGCCGACGGCGTGGGGTCGGGCTCCGCAGGCGCGGCGCCGCTCATGTGGCGTCACCTGGGGTGGCGTTGGTGATCAGGCTGAGTTCGTGAGCCAGCTCAGCGGCCTGTTCGTGCTCGACGCCGGCGATCGTCACCGGTCCGGCCGAGGAGGCGGTGGTGACCACCACCGTGGCCAGGCCGAGGGCGCGCTGCAGCGGACCCCGGGTGCTGTCCACGGTCTGGATCCGGGACATCGGGGCGATCCGCCAGGTCTGCCAGAAGTAGCCCGTGCGGGTGTAGACCGCCTCGTCGGTGACCTCCCACCGGTGCTTGGCGTACCACCACAACGGCAGCAGCACGCCGAGCACGCCGCCACCTACTGCGATCAGCACCGCCGGCAGGAGCAGCCAGAACCGGGCGGGTGCGATCAGGATGCCGAGTACCACCAGGATCACCACACCGGCGGCGGTCCAACCGAGGATGGTCAACCGCCACCACGGCACCACGCGCGGGTCGTAGCGATGTTGTGGTGGGCGCAGCTGGATCGTGGACGTACCGTCGGGCGGAGTCATCGGTGTTGAGCCTGGCAAAGGCTGGGCGAAACTACAAGCAGATTCTCAGCTTCGGGCCAGCGGTGACTCTCGACCGCCCGTGACTCCGGGCCACCGGTGACTACTGCCCGGCGGCTTCGGCGTCCACCAGCCAGAGCGTCACGTCCCGGCCCTCGGCCGCGGCCACCGGCAGCTCGTCCGGCTCGGCTCCCTCCAGCGCCCGGCGCACCGGGTCGGCCTTTCCACTGCCGGAGACGATGATCCACACCTGCCGCGCCCCGTTCAGCACCGGCAGGGTCAGGGAGATCCGTTCCGGTGGCGGTTTGGGGGAGTCCGGTACCCCGATCACCGTGCTGTCGGTGATCGCCACAGTGCCCTGACCCGGGAAGAGGGAGGCGATGTGCCCGTCCGGGCCCATCCCCAGCAGCACCAGGTCGAACTCCGGGGCGCCGGCGTCCTGCGGGGCGAACGCAGCGAGCTCCTCGGCGTACGCGCGGGCCGCCGCGTCGACGTGCTTCGCCCGGTCCGAGGACGGCATCCGGTGCACGTTCTCGGTCGGGATCGGCAGCCGGGCGAGCAGGGCCTCCTCAGCCTGGCCCTCGTTCCGGTCCGGGTCCCCGTCGGGCACGAACCGTTCGTCGATCCACCAGATGTGCACCCCGGAGAAGTCCACCACGCCGAGCAGGTCGGAGCGGGCGATCTGGGCGAGCACCTGGGTGCCGATGGTTCCGCCAGTGATCGCCACGTGCACCGGGTGCCGCAGCGACTGGGCGTCGGCCAGCGCGAGCAGGAACCGGGCGGCTGCCGCGCGGGCCAGCGTGTCCGCGTCCGGGTGCACCACCACTGCACGTGCACTCGAGCTGCCGGTCATCGAGCCACCTCCGGGGTCGTGACCTGCACTTTCGGCAGCCCCTCCACCAGGGTGCGCCGGTACACCTCGTCCGGGTCCAGCCGGCGCAGGTCCTCCATCAGGCAGTCCTCCAGCGGTCGTTTCGGCATCGCGATCTGGTGCTCCGGGTGCCCCGGCTGGTTGATCGTCACCACAGTGGAGCCTTCCGGGCGCCGCATCGTGATCGTCTCACCGCCCAGCTGCAGGTCCACCCCGGTGATCGCGGTCGCCTCCGGGTCGCCCTCCAGCACGGTCGGAACCTCCAACGATGCAGCCAGCCACGCGGCGAACAGATGGGTGGAGGGGCGCTGCACCGAACCGTAGACGGTGACTCGGTCCACCGGGGCCTCGGTCTGGTCCACAGCGGCGGCGGTGATCCCGCGCCAGAGAGTGGTCCGGGCCCAGGAGAGATCGGTGTCACCTGCGGTGTACCCGGCGCCCAGCTCGGCGAGCAGCTCGATCGCCCCTTCGCACTCGCCCACATCGCTGATCCGTCGGTGGGCCATCGCACCGAGCGGTTCGGTGCCGAGCACCTCCGGTGGGCGGCTCGGCCACCACACCACGATCGGTGCGTCCGGCAGCAGCAGCGGCATCACCAGGGTGTCCATCTCGGCCCGGGCGCCGCCGAACGGCCGCAGCACCACCACATCGGAGGCGCCGGCGTCGGCACCGATCCGGATCTCCGCATCGAGGGCGACGTCGGCGCGGCCGTTCGCCTGGTCCACCACGATCACCCGGCAGGGGTGCTCCCGGCTGGCCCGGTTGGCGGCCTCCACGGCCTTCTCCGCCTCGTCCCCGGTGGCCACGATCACCAGGGTGAGCACCCGGCCCAGCGCCACCACACCGCCCTCTTCGCGCAGGTCCACCAGCCGGGCGCCGATCTCGGCGGTGCTGGTGTCTTCCAGCGTGATGATCACGGTCGCCTCCACTTTCGTCCGTCCCGGCCCAGCATCGCATCCGCCGACGGCGGCCCCCAGGTGCCCGCCCGGTACGGCTCCGGGCGTCCGGACGTGTGCCAGTGCTCGATGATCGGGTCGAGGATCTGCCAGGACAGCTCCACCTCGGGCTGGTGCGGGAACAGTGGCGGGTCGCCGAGCAGCACGTCCAGCAGCAGCCGTTCGTAGGCCTCCGGAGAGGACTCGGTGAAGGCGTGCCCGTAGCCGAAGTCCATCGTCACGTCCCGGACCTCCATCGCGGTCCCGGGCACCTTGGAACCGAACCGGATGGTCACGCCCTCGTCCGGTTGCACCCGGATCACCAGGGCGTTCTGCCCCAGCTCCTCGGTCTCGTTCAAGTCGAACGGCAGGTGCGGGGCACGTTTGAACACCACGGCGATCTCGGTGACCCGCCGGCCGAGCCGCTTCCCGGCCCGGAGGTAGAACGGCACCCCGGCCCATCGGCGGGTGTCCACGTCCAACCGGATCGCTGCGTAGGTCTCGGTCACCGAGTCCGGCGGTACACCGTCCTCGTCCAGGTACCCCTGCACCTGGGAACCGCCCTGCCAGCCGCCGGCGTACTGCCCGCGGGCGGTGTCCCGACCGATGTCCGCCGGGACCCGCACCGCAGAGAGGACCTTCTCCTTCTCGGTGCGCAGCGCCCCGGCCTCGAACGAGACCGGTTCCTCCATCGCCGTCAGCGCGAGCAGCTGGAGCAGATGGTTCTGGATCACGTCCCGGGCGGCCCCGATCCCGTCGTAGTACCCGGCCCGGGAGCCGATACCGATGTCCTCGGCCATCGTGATCTGCACGTGGTCCACGTAGTGCGCGTTCCAGATCGGCTCGAACAGCTGGTTCGCGAATCGCAGCGCGAGCAGGTTCTGCACCGTCTCCTTGCCGAGGTAGTGGTCGATCCGGAATACGGCATCCGGAGGGAACACCTTCTCCACCACGTCGTTCAGCGCCCGGGCGGAGGCGAGGTCGTCACCGAACGGCTTCTCGATCACCACCCGCCGCCAGCTGCCCGGCTTCGAGGTGGACAGCCCGGACTCGGAGAGCTGCTGACACACCACCGGGAACTGTGCCGGCGGGATGGACAGGTAGAACGCGTGGTTCCCGCCGGTACCGCGTTCAGTGTCCAGCTCCTCCACGGTCTGGGCCAGCCGGGCGAAGGAGTCCTTGTCGTCAAACGTGCCCTGGACGAACCGGAACCCCTTGGCGAGCTGTTCCCACACCCCCTCCTCGAACGGGGTACGGCAGTAGGACCGGATCGCTTCCTCGGCGATGTCGCGGAAATCCTCGTCGGTCCAGTCCCGGCGTCCGAACCCGGTCAGCCCGAAGCCCGGCGGCAGCAGTCCGCGGTTGGCCAGGTCGTAGACGGCGGGCAGCAGCTTTTTCCGGGACAGGTCGCCGGTCACCCCGAACAGCACCAGACCGCCAGGTCCGGCGATGCGGGGGAGACGGCGGTCGGCCGGGTCGCGCAGGGGATTACCTCGTGCGGCAGCGGGCATCGGGGTCGACTCAGCCCTTCTCGGCGGCGGCCTGCAGGCCCTCGGTGACGGTCTGCAACAGCTCGGCCCAACTCTTCTCGAACGAGTCCACCCCGCCCGTCTCCAGATCGGCGAGGATCTTCTCGTACGGCACGCCCAGGCGCACCACATCGTCCAGTACCGCCCGTGAGGCCTCGTAGGTGCCGTGCACCTGGTCCTCCCCGGTGGCCGCGGAGTGATCGTAGACGGCGTCCAGGGTCTTGTGCGGCATTGTGTTCACCACGTCCGCGGCGACCAGCTCGTCCACGTACATGGTGTCCGGGTAGGTCGGGTTCTTCGTGCCGGTGGAAGCCCACAGCGGCCGCTGCCGGTGCGCCCCCTCGGCCGCCAGTGCCGCGAACCGGGGAGTGGAGAACACCTCCTCGAACACCTGGTAGCACAACCGGGCACCCGCGATGGCTGCCTTCCCGCGCAGCCCGAGCGCCTCCTCGGACCCGATCTGGTCCAGGGAGTCGTCCACCTTCGCGTCGATCCGGGAGAGGAACACGGAGGCGACCGAGCGGATCGTGGTCAGGTCGATACCGGCCTGCTGCGCCTTCTCCAGACCGTCCACGTAGGCCTGGGTGACCGCACGGTAGCGATCCAGGCTGAAGATCAGCGTGACGTTCACACTGATCCCCGCGGCGGTGGCGGCCGTGATCGCCGGCAGACCCTCCACAGTGGCCGGGATCTTCACACACAGGTTCGGCCGGTCCACTGTGTTCCAGAGCCGGTGCGCCGCCTCGATCGTGCCCTCGGTGTCCCGGGCCAGGCGCGGGTCCACCTCGATGGACACCCGCCCGTCCTTACCGTCGGTGGCGCGGAAGGTCTCCGCGAACACATCGC
>DXBY01000145.1 GCA_019116305.1 Candidatus Ruania gallistercoris
CGGGCCCGGAAGGCGGCTTCGGGTTGACCTCGATGCGCTCGCGTGCCGCCGAGCTCGGTGGCACGCTCACTGTGGAGTCCGCGCCCGGGCAGGGCACGGCGTTGAGCGTGCACTTCACGCTCGGGGAGGAGTCTTGATGGTCGACCTACTCCTGGCCGATGATCACCCGGTGGTGCGCGCCGGGCTTCGTGCGGTGCTGGAGCTCGCTGACGACGTCCGAGTGGTGGCCGAGGCGGGTACGGCGGCCGAGGCGGTCGCTCTGGCTCGGCAGCTGCGCGAGGAGGGCACGCTGGACGTCGTGCTGATGGATCTGCAGTTCGGCCAGGAGATGGCCGGGATCGGCGCCACCGAGCAGATCGCCGCACTGCCGGACCCGCCGCGGGTGCTGATCTTGACCACCTATGACACCGATGCCGACATCCTCGCTGCGGTCGAGGCGGGTGCGAGCGGATACCTGCTCAAGGACGCCCCGCCGGAGGAGTTGCTCAGCGCCGTCCGGACCGCTGCCGCCGGGCAGTCTGCACTCGCCCCGGCGGTGGCGCTGCGGCTGATGGATCGGATGCGCTCACCGGGCCGTGCACTCTCCGCCCGGGAGATCGATGTGCTCACCCAGGTAGCCGCCGGGATGTCGAACCAGCAGATCGCTCGGGCGCTGTTCATCTCCGAGGCCACGGTGAAGTCCCACCTGGTGCACATCTACACCAAGCTCGGTGTGGACTCGCGCACTGCGGCCGCGGCGGAGGCGGCCCGGCAGGGACTGATCCGGCGCTGACCCGGAGCCCACGGGGTGAGTCCGGCGCCCACCGGGGCAAGGCGGCGGCTCGGAGGTAGGTTGCCGCCTCGGAGGCAGGGCGCAACCTCCCTCCTAGTCCGAACGTGACCTCCGCAGCGGCGCCCGGTCGGTGGCCAGCATCCGGTGGAGCAGATCGAACACGCGACCGGTGAAGGGCTCGGCGCTACCGGTGGCCAGCGCCTCCTCATGGTGCACCGCCCACTCGTCGAGCGTGCGCAGCACCGCGGCCACCAGCTGCTGCTGCAGCTCCGCCGGAAGGTCGGTGCGCACCTGGCCGGCGCCGCGCCCGGTGGCCAGCAGCTCGCCCACCCACGCCTCGACCCGGCCGATCGCACCGACGGCAGGCGCCGATCCGGCGTAGACCATCCGGCCGAGGAGGAGCGCATCCTCGTTGCCCACCAGGGCCCCGGTCAGCTGCGCGACCAGATCCTGGACCATCGGCCAGAACTGCCCTCCGGCGAACGCTCCCGGATCCGGAATCTGTAGCTCGGCGCCGACCTGGGCGGCCAAGTCACCAGCGGTGAGCTCGAACAGCTCCTGTTTGGCCGCGAGCAGGTGGTAGAAGGAACTCTTGCTCATCCCCAGCGCCGCGATGATCCGGTTCAACGAGGCGCCGGCATAACCCGCTGCCGCAAACTCCTCGGCCGCTACCCGCACCAGAGTTCTGCGCCGGTCGGGGGCCAGGCGCTCAAGTGCTGTCGTCACCCGGTGAGCCTAACCGCTCCGAGCCCGCCTGGACCACCCGGTCCAATCCGGCGTATGCTTGAGTGGACCACCCAGTCCACTCTTTTCCGGAGGTTCCCGATGCCCCTCGTTCCCCGCACGCTGCCGGATCAGCTCCAGGCCGCCGTCGACGACCCGTTGCGGGTACTGGTGGTGGGGGCCGGGATCGCCGGACTGACCGCCGCACAGCTACTCCGCGGCGCGGGTCTGCACCCGGTGCTCATCGACCGCAACGCCGACCAGGCCCATCCCGGCTACATGCTCGCGCTGATGCCGATGGTCGACCCCGCCCTGGACGAGCTCGACGTCTGGGCCGGCTACCGCCAGCGCAGCATCGAGTTCAGCCACTTCCGCGTGCGCGCCCACACCGGCCGAGCACTGCGCACCGACTCGATGACCGAGGCTCTCGGCCGGTTCGGCGAGTATCGCGGTATCGAGCGCGGTGAGCTGATCGAGGTGCTCAGCCAGGCGGGCGCCCCGGTCACGATGGCCACCACGGTGAGCGACCTCCGGGAGCTGCCGGACGCCGTCGAGGTGAGCTTCCGCCAGGGTGAGCAGACCAGCACGGCTCTCTTCGACGTGGTCGTGGTGGCCGACGGGATCGGCTCGCGAACCCGCGCCCTGCTCCCCGGTGGTCGGGACACCTCCAGTACCGATACCGGGTGGGGCGGCTGGGTGGTCTGGGCCCCGGAGGACGACGAGGGGCAGGTCGGCGAGGAGCTCTGGGGAGCCGGCCTCTTCCTGGGGATCTACCCGGTGCTCGGCCGCAACGGCGCGTTCGTCGGTGGCCCGATGACCGCCACCACGGCGGGGCCAGGAGAGTTCGTCGCCCGCGTGCGGCGCCGGCTGACCACCCTCGATGCCCGCGTGGAACGCGTGCTGGACGCTCTGCTGGCCGACCCGGACCCCTACTTCTGGCCGTTGAAGGACGTGCGCGCCTCCCGGTGGACCACCACCCGAACGGTGCTGCTCGGCGATGCGGCGGCCGGATTCCTGCCCACGGCCGGAGTAGGGGCCGGGATGGCGATCGAGTCCGCCTGGGTACTGGCCCGGATGTTGCTGTCCACGCTCACGACGGCGCAGCCCGGCCGGGCAGGGGCGGTCGCCTCCCTGGGTCTCACCGAGCAGGAGCGGGTCAGCCCGACGGACCTGGCTGCGGTGCTCACCGCGTACGAGACCGCTCAGCGGCCCCGGGTGGAGACCGCTCAGGACACCTCCCGGAGCCTGGCCCGGTTGATGTTCTCCGAGAGCAGGCTGCTCGCGACCTTCCGGGACGTGGCTCTGCGGATGATCACCGTGGAGCGGGCGATCCGCCCGATCACGGAGCTGCTCGCCACCCCACCCCGCCCCGAGGCCGTCCGGTCAGAAGTCCGCTCCAGCGCACGCCCTACCTGAGGACCTCGGGGTGGGCGCGGGGTGGGCCTGTCGCCGACGCGGCGAATGTTGCAGGCCGCTGACAACGAAGCCACAACGCTCTGGCCACAGGTCGGGAACGGTTCTGTGGTGATTCGGTGACAGCCGGTTTTTCGGCCATCTCTGGCTCTACGGTCACCATCATGAACACGATGACGCGAGTACTCGCCGGCGTTGCGTTGGCCGCCGGCCTGGTGGGTTGTAGCGCCGCCTCAGACTTGAGCAGCGGCGGCGCAGACGGCGGAGTGGAGGTGGCCCAGAGCGGAGCCGAGTCCGCGCCGCAGGACGCCAGCGACCGGGACGTTTCCGGCACGGACCTCGAGCGGCAGATCATCACCACGGCGGAGGCAACGGTCCAGGTCGACGATCCGGCCGGCGGCGCAGACACCCTGGCTGAGCAAGTCATCGGCCTCGGCGGCCGCGTGGACGACCGGCACACCTGGACCGGAGACGACGCCGAGGAGGCCCCGCCGCGGGCGTCGATCACCCTCCGCGTGCCGTCCGACGACCTGACCACGGTGATCGAGGACCTGGCCGAGCTCGGCACCGTGCTCGAGGTGGCGCAGAGCAGCGAGGACGTCACCCAGGAGGTCGTGGACATCGATGCCCGGATCGAGGCCCTGCGCACCTCCACCGACCGGCTCCGCGAGATCATGGCCGAAGCCTCCGACAGTGCCGACCTGCTGGAAGCCGAGGCAGCGCTCAGCGAGCGCCAGGCGGAGCTGGAGTCCTACCTGTCCCAGCGCGAGGCCCTGGCCGACCAGGTCGCGATGTCCACGCTGACGGTCGAGCTGCAACCGACCGCGGCGGCGGAGGTCGAGACCTCGGGATTCGCCGGCGGTCTGAGCAGCGGCTGGAGTGCGCTGCTAGCCTTCTTCAGCACCGTGCTGGTGATCGCCGGGACGCTGGTGCCGTGGGTCGCGGTGATCGGGGTCCCGGTGGCCGCGGTGCTGCTGGTGCTGCGCCGTCGGCGGCGGCGCCGGTCCGTGGCGGTCGCCGAGGCGTGAGCCTCCCGGCCGGCCACCCCGGGCGCGACAGTTCGTCAGCCCGGCGGGCGGTGCCCGCGTCGTGCCAGACGAAGCGGGGCACCAGGTCTACCGGGTCACCTTGCGCACCCTGGTCAGCGCCTGGGGCCATGCAGCCTGGTCAGCAATCCTTACCACTCACGCACCCGGTCGCCGGGCCGCTCCGCCCGCGTCCGGATCGTAGCCGACGTTCAGCCACAGGAACCGGGGCACCTGGTCCACGATTCCGGAGAGCAGGTGCAGCGCCGGGGCAATGACGTCGAGGTTCTGCCGTCCGGACCGCCACAGGTAGATGTCCGAACCCTCAACGGTGATCGATGATCCGTAGGCGTCCGGCTGGAGCAGCCGCTGCATCATCCGCGGGTGCAGGAAGTCGTAGGGGAACTGACCCTCGGGGCCCTGCACCCGCCACCGTTCGTTGAACTGGGCAGACTCGAACTCGATGTCCTGGCCGCCGAAGAACTTCGCGATGGAGTCCCCCACGCCCTCCGGCTCCAGCCGCAACCACGGCAGCCGCGCCGGGAGGGAGAAGGCGACGACGTGGAAGTAGTGGGTGGTGCGGTTCTTCCCGCTGCCGGTGCTGTACCGGTAGGCAAACGAGGTGGCCGAGCGCCCGTTCCAGGTACCGGTGAGCACGTTGAACGCGGACCGGCTGCTGCCCCGGCGGAACGGCGGTGAGGACCAGCGGTTCACCAGTGACCGGTCGGCGCGGTGATAGGTCCAGCCGTGCTGACGTGCCCACTGCTGCGCAGCCTGCCGCCGCCGGTGGGAGAGGACGAGCTGGACCACGATCGCGATGGTGAAGACCGCACCCACCAGTACATAGATCCATACCTGGCTGTCCACGGTGCTGCCTACCCCTCGTTCGCCTGCTGGTCGCCAGGGAGCCTAACAAGTCGGGCGCCGCAGAGCCGAACGCGTGATGGGGAGTTCTGCCCCGCGGGCGTTGGTGGTCTCGGCCAGATGCGCCGGTCTCGGGGAGGTCTGGTGTCCACATCGGACGGGTCCTGCGAAACGGGCCGGATGCGGCCTGAGCGCCTGCCAAGGTCGGCTCTGTGTCCACCTCGATGCTCGCGGCCGAGACCTCACGCCGCTCCCGAGCCACCCACGCCGTCGGCCAGCTGTTCCGGTTCGCCTGGGTGGAGCTGCAGTGCTGCCTGTTCCCGCTGGCGATCTTCGCCGGGCTGGCCCTCAGCGCCGTCCTGCCGTTACCGATCGCGCGCTATGACGCACTGCTGGTCTATGCGGTCGGTGTCACAGTGGTGTTCGCCCTGCTCGGGCTGGAGACGCGGCGGGAGGTGGCGATCATCGCCGTGTTCCACCTGGTCGGACTGGCGCTGGAGATCTTCAAGGTGCACGTGGGCTCGTGGTCCTACCCGGATGAAGGGGTGCTCCGCGTGGGCGGGGTGCCGTTGTACTCCGGGTTCATGTATGCCGCAGTGGCGTCCTACATCTGCCAGGCCTTCCGTCGCCTGCGGCTGCGGGTGGTGGGCCTGCGCCCGGTATCGACGGCGGTCCTCGCCGTGGCAGCGTACGTGAACTTCTTCAGCCATCACGTGCTGCCCGACCTGCGGTGGGCGATCGCGGCAGGGTTCGTGCTCGCCCTGTGGGGGTGCACTGTGGCGTTCACCGTAGGACGGCGGCGCTACCGGATGCCGCTGGCGGTGAGCTTCGTACTGATCGGGTTCTTCCTCTGGGTGGCGGAGAACGCCGGCACGCTGCTGGGGGCGTGGAGCTACCCGAACCAGGCGGAGATCTGGGAGATGGTGCACACCGGCAAGTGGGGGTCCTGGGCGCTGCTGGTCAGTCTGAGCTTCATGCTGGTGGCGGTGCTGAAGACCCGCGACGGGGCGGTGCGCACCCGGCGCCGGCGCAGCCGGACGGCGCCGCACCGGCTCGGTGACCAGACCCGGGCGCGGCGCCCGAGGGGTGCACGTGCTCGTCGATCTACCGGCCCACCGGCACCCGATCAGCGAATCAGCTCGGCCTGACCCTCGTAGATCTTGTCGGCGATCTTGTCCCGGAGCTCGACGAACTCCTTGGTGGAGCGCAGCTCCTTACCCGGCAGGATCCGGCCGTACGTCTCGGAGATGCGCACCGACTCGTCCAGCACCACCCGCCCGGGCCGGGCGCTCATCACCAGCACCCGGTCGCC
>DXBY01000146.1 GCA_019116305.1 Candidatus Ruania gallistercoris
AGGAAGAGGGCGATGGCCATCCACTGCAGGGTCTCCGCGCTCATCCGGACATCATGCCGTGCCCGGACCATCGACGCGCACGCGTCCACGCGGGCACGGCCACTGCGTACGGGGCCACCAGTGCCTCACCGGTTACTTCATCGTGCCTTGGGTCACAGATCCCTGAAGCTGGCGCTGGAAGAAGATGTAGACCACCAGCACCGGCACCACGGTGATCACGACGGCAGCGAACAGAGCACCGAAGTCGACCTGATAGGTCATCGCCGAGGCGAATGCTGCCAGACGCTGGGAGAGCACCCAGTTCGACTCGTTGGTATTCAGCGCCACCGGCAGGATGAACTGGTTCCACAGTCCGAGGAAGTTGAAGATCGCCACGGACGCCATTCCTGGCTTGGCCATCGGCAGCATCACGGAGAAGAACGTCCGCCACTCTCCTGCGCCGTCGATCGCAGCCGCCTCCGAGATCTCGTCTGGCAGACCACGGAAGAAGGCGTACAGGAAGAACACGGTGAACGGCAGAGCGAACGCGACGTACGTGATGATCAGTCCTGGCAGCGTGCCGAGCAGACTGAGATTCCTCAGCACGAAGAACAGCGGCACGATCGCCAGGAACACCGGGAAGGTCAGGCCGGCCAGCATCAGGTAGTAGATCGCGCGCCGGCCCGGGAAGGAGAACCGCCCGAGCACGTACGCACACATCGCACCAAGCAGCATCACCAGCACCAGAGCTACGCCAACGACGACGACCGTATTGGCGAAGGCTCGGCCGATCTCGGAAGAGACCCAGGCGTTCACGTAATTGGTGAAGCTCCAGTCCGCGGGCAAGGAGAACGGTGAGGAGAAGATCTCCCGGCTGGTCTTGAACGAGCTGAGCAAGGTCCACAGCATGGGACCGATCACCAGGATGCACCAGACCACCAGCACGAAGTGGGACAGGCCGGAGACCAGCCGATCACCTTGGGCGCCAGATGCGCGCCTGGCGCGCGTAGGGCTCGCCGCAGTCATGCGGCACCTCCTTCATCCTTGCCGCCAGCGAGTCGATTGACGGTGAAGACGATCGCCGCGTAGACGAGCGTGACCACCGCGATCGACACGCCCATCGCGCTCGCATAGCCGAACTTGCCCTCGCCGAATGCAGTTCGGAACAGCTGCTGACTCATCACCAGGGTGCTGGAGTCCGGACCTCCCGTCGGGGCAAGAGCCTGCAGGTAGACGAAGAGGTCTAACGCCATGATCCCGATGTAGATGTACGCGGTCTGCACGTTGTCGCGGATGAGGGGAAGGGTGACCGAAACGGAGAGTCGGAACCGTCCCGCGCCGTCGATCCGTGCCGCCTCATAGATCTCGGCGGGTACCCCCTTGATCGCTGCGATGAACAGCAGCATGTAGAAGCCGATCAGCCCCCAGACCACCACAAGCACGACCACCGGCATCGCGGTGGAGACGTTCCCCAGCCAGGCGAACGAGGCGAACTGGTCAAGTCCGATGCCCGTCAGGATGCCGTTGATCAGACCGTTGCTGGGGTCGAGGATCAGTCGCCACATGATCCCGATGGCGATCCCGGGGATCACATAGGGAAACAGCGAGACGACCCGGTACATCCCGGCGTTCTTCACGCCCCGGATCTGCCCTCGACCGGTTCCGCCGATGGTGATCAGGATCGCAAACGTGAGCGCGATGGTCAGTGTCACTGCCGGGATGACGATGGCGAACACCAGCGAGTTGCCCACCGCATTGGTGAAGCGGGGATCCTGAGCGAGCGCGACGAAGTTGTCCAGCCCGATGATGTTGAACTCGGCGGTGTAGCCGGACCAGTCCGTGAGCGCATAGAACCCCGCCTGGAGGAACGGCCAGATCACGAACAGCAAGAACAGCGCCAACGGAAGACCGAGAAACACCACGAAGAAGCTGACCAGGTCAAAGGTCAGCTTCCGGCGCGGACCCCGGCGGGGCGCACCGCGCCCCGCCGGGGCTTCCGCTGGGTTGACGACCGTGGTCACGAAACCTCGATCTTCTCGATCGAGTCGTCGTTCGCGACCCGATCAGTGATCGCCTGCAGCTCGCTCGTCAGGTCGGCCACCGACTTGCTGCCATCCAGGAAGGAGTTCCAGATCGGGAGCTGATCCGGGTTCATGCCGTAGGTGTCGACGAAGTTGTGGGTGAAGATCTCCTCACCTGCGGCCGCGAGCATATCGGTCTGGGAAACGAGGGCAGTCGAACCGAACCCGTCCTCGGGGACGAGTCCGTCGATCACCGTCGGTGCCAACTTCTCCCTGGAGAAGTTGGCAGCCGATTCCTCGGAGAGCATCACCCGCAACAACTCCTTGGCCGCCGCCACGTTGCCCTCGCTCGGCACGACGAATGGTTCCCCGGCCGCCGAGTGCAACCCGGTCAGGCCCATCGCTCCACTCTCGGACAGCGACATCGTGGGAATGCCGGTCAACTGGAAGTTGTCCGCCGTCTGCGACTTCATCTCGTTCTCGATCCACGAACCCGAGGGGTAGAGCAGCCACTCCTGGGCGTCACTCCACTGCGCCTGCGCCGCGGTGAACTGCGTACCGGAGCCGCCTGGCTTGAAGTAGCCGAGGTCGATGATCTCCTTCATCGTCTCGAACGCACCCTGGACTGCGTCATGGGACCAGCAGTCGGGCTGCAGGTTCTCCAACGCCAGACGCACCTCATCCCCGCCCTCCTTGATGGCGGTGTCGATGGCCAGAGTCTGGTAGTACGTGGCGGCCTCGGTACCCCACCCGAACAGGTACAGGCCCTCCTCCTTGGCAGCGGCACCGAGATCCTTCGCCTCCGCCCAGGTGGTGGGTGGAGTCCAGCCGTGCTCCTCGAACAGGCTTGCGGAGTACCAGACGGCAAACACGGTGAACACGTAGTTGATCGCAGCCAGCTTGTCCCCGAAAGTGCCGGGAGCGAGCACCCCGCCGAAGAGGGTGTCCCGGATCGGGACGCCCTCCAGGTTGGGCGCATCGATCACGTCGGTGAGGTCTTCGAGCTGGTCCAGGATGGTGTTGAAACCGATGTTCCCGGCGCCGGAGTTGTCCAGCAGGTCCGGCGGGTTGCCAGAGACGAACCGCGGCTGCATCTCCTGCGCGATCTGGGTCGAAGGCGCGACGTTGACCGTGGAGCCCTCGTGGTTCTCGGAGAAGATGTCCGCGGCGAACTCGACGTAGTCCACGCCGTAGCCGCCATCGAAGACAACAGCTTCAATCTCCGCGCCATCCTCCATACCGAACGGGTTGTCCGGGTCCACGTCGCCGGCCGGCTCATCACCGCCGTCGGTCTCCTCATCGTCGCCGCCACCGCCGCCGGTGGCGCAGGAGGCGAGAGTGACACCGAGCGGCACGGCCGCAGCGGTGTACAGGCCGCCGCGGAGTACAGTCCGCCGGTCGGGTGCTGAAATTCGTGAATCAGTCATCGTCCTTGATGCCCTTTCTGTGTTGGCATTCGGAGTCTTGGATGGGTGTTCACCAGCCGTAGGCGGTGAGGTGGGGCGTCTGCCCTGATCGGAGTGCTCGACAATCGTGCAGGTTACGCCAGACGGCGAAGCCGGCCGCTGTAGACGTCCTCGAGTGCGCGGTTGTGCTCATCACCTCCCGGCCGGTTCGCCGAGATGTACAACGGCGGGGTCTTGCCCGCGGCGAGCATGCGCTCGACCACACCCAGGGTGAGCACCTGGGCGATGTAGGCCGCCGTCAGGGAGGAGACGGCGCCGGCGCCATACTTCTCGCCGAGGGTGAGCGTGGAGTCTCCGTACGGGGCGAGGTTGTCGATCACCACATCCGCCACGTCCGCCAACCGCTTGCCGCTGGGGTGCTTGGGGGTGACCGCGTGGGTGTGCTCGAGACTGGTCACCGCAATGAGCTGGTGCCCACGCTCTTTCACTGCCAGGGCCATGCCGACGATCGAGCCGTTCACCCCGGAGTTGGAGGCGATCACGAACACATCGGCCGGGTCGATCTGCGCAGTGCCGAGCAGATCCTCGGCCACTGCCGGGTTGCGCTCCAGCTCGGAGCCGCGCAGGTCGTCCACCGCCCATCCGCCGAGCAGCGCAAGATCGCTCAGTGCCAACTTGCTGGTGGGGATCAGCCCGCCCGCACGGCCGGCTACCTCCATCGCGAACGCCTGGGAGTGTCCGGTGCCGAAGGCTTGGATCACCCCACCGGCCTCGATTGCGGTGGTCAGCAGGTCGACGGCGTCGTCGTACTCGCCCGCGGCGGCGCGCTCGGCGAGGGTGCTCAGCCGAGACTGAGTCTCGGTGAGGAAGTCGGCAGCGGAGGTGATCACAGGCGGTCGGGTCCTTTCATTCGGCGCGGCGGTGGCCATCGACAGCGGCATCGGTGGCGGCGATCCGGGCGATGGTGTCGGTGAAGTCGTGCTGGGCCACGAGCAGGTAGAGCAGGTCGAGGACGAACAGCTGGGCATGCTTGGCGGACAGGTCGGCCGGGTGCAGGTACCGGTCCGGTACGGAGGCGAGCAGGACGTCGTCGGCCACCTGTGCCAACGGTGAGGTGCTCTGGCTGGTGATCGCCACAGTGGCCGCCCCGGAGGTCTTCGCCCGGGCGAGCATCTCGATCGTCTCCTTGGTACGGCCGCTGTGTGAGATCCCGATCGCGACCGAGGCGGCCGGCAGGATGGCCGCGCTCGCGAGCCCCGCGTGCACATCCCCCCAGGCGTGGGCGTTCACGCCGATCCGGTACAACCGGGTCATCATCTCCTCGGCCATCGCAGCGCTGCCGCCGGTGCCGTAGATGTCGACGTGCGCCACGGTCGCCATCTGCTCCGCGACCCGGGCGCTGACCTGCAGGTCCAGCACACTGGTGGTGGCCCGCAACGAGCGGATGTGCGCGTTCAGCAAGGTGCGGGAGACGTCCTCGGCGGTGTCGCTCGGGTCCAGGGTCCGGCTCATCGCCGCACGCCACCGGTTGTCGTCGGCCTCCCCCTGTCCGGAGTCGGTAGCCACCCCGACCCGGAACTGTACGTATCCGGGGTAGCCGAGCTGGCGGCAGAACCGGGTGACCGTGGCCGCCGAGGTGCCGGCCCGTTCGGCGAGCTCGGTGATCGACATCTCCAGCGGCGCCGACGGATCGTCGAGCAGCAGCTCGGCGATCTTGATCATCGCCGAGGACATCAGCGGGAGGTTGGCGTGGATACGCTCAGTCACCCGCAGAGCCCCTTCGGACTCGGGAGGCGCACCCACCATGGTGAAAATCCCTCTCACGTCGTTCTCGATCTCCCTGAAAGGTATTCTCACGATAGGTTCTCGTCAAGCCACT
Organism: Candidatus Ruania gallistercoris; assembly: GCA_019116305.1. Classification (GTDB taxonomy): domain Bacteria; phylum Actinomycetota; class Actinomycetes; order Actinomycetales; family Beutenbergiaceae; genus Ruania; species Ruania gallistercoris. The sequence continues at coordinate 5,286 of DXBY01000146.1, forward strand.
CGAAGGAATTGTGATGTTGCGTTATCTCGGTGTCGACGCCGGCGGCACCTCCACCCGCGCCGTGCTGGTGTCCGCGGACGGTACCTGCCTTGGCCTGGGCCACGCCGGCAGTGGCAACCCGGTCTCCTCAGGCACCGAACATGCGGCCGCCCAGGTGCTCGCGGCTTCGCTGCAGGCGGTGACGGCGGCTCGCGCCGATCCGGGCGAGGTCACCGGGGCCGTGGCGGCGATGGCCGGGGCGCGGGTGATGGGCGGCCCGGCCTGGTTGAACGAGGCCTGCCGCGCCGGGGGCCTTCCGGTAACGTTCCGGCTGGAGGCGGACCTGCATGCGACCTTCTCCTCCGCGTCGCCGGAGCCTGCCGGGTACGCCCTGGTCGCCGGGACCGGAGCGATCGCGCTCCGGGTCCAGGCGAACGAGGTGGACCAGGTCAGTGACGGGATCGGGTGGCTGCTCGGGGACGTCGGATCCGGGTTCTGGATCGGCCAGCAGGTGGCCCGTGCGGGTCTGGCCGCTCTGGACGGACGCGGCCCGGCCACGGCGCTCAGCCGAGGACTGCTGCAACAGCTCGACCTCGACCCGGATCCGGCCGGGCTGATCGAGGGGCGCTCACGCAGTGTGCAGGATGCGGTCGACGTGCTCTACAGCTGGCGACCGGTGGACCTGGCCAACCTCGCCCCGCTGGCCTTCGCCGTCGGAACGGACGAGGTAGCGGCGCAGATCATCGCCGAGGCAGCGACCGCCCTGGCCACGACGCTGAGGGCCGTGCGGCGGGCCGGACTGGCCGGACCGGTGGTCTTCGGCGGAAGCGTCCTCACCCGGCAGCCGGCGTTCGCCCGCCGGGTCCAGGCCCTGGCGGAGGGATTCGACGACCCGCTGTTCACCTCCGACGGTCTGGTCGGCGCAGCCAGCCTGGCGCTGCGCCGGTACGGTGAACACGTGGACCGGCAGGTCTTCGACCGGTTGACGGCCACAATCGCGGCCGCCCGCGCGGACTAGCTCAGGCGGTCGCCTCGGTCATCTGCCGCAGCTCCTTCTTCAGATCCGCGATCTCGTCCCGCAACCGGGCGGCGAGCTCGAACTGCAGCTCCTCGGCAGCCACGTGCATCTGGTCGGAGAGCTCCTGGATTAGGTCAGCCAGGTCGCTGGCCGCGGCACCGGCGAGCTTCTCCCGCGCTGTGCCGGGGGTAGCGGTCTTCTGTCCCTTCTTCCCGGGCTGGCGGTACCCGCCGGCGAGCAGCTCCTTGGTGTCCACGTCCTCCCGGGTGAGCATGTCGGTGATGTCCCCGATCCGCTTGCGCAGCGGTGTGGGGTCGATCCCGTGCTCGGCGTTGTAGGCGAGTTGCTTCTCCCGGCGCCGGTTCGTCTCCTCGATCGCGTGCTGCATCGACGGGGTGATCGCATCGGCATACATGTGCACCTGACCGGAGACGTTCCGGGCCGCCCGGCCGATGGTCTGGATCAGCGAGGTGCCCGACCGCAGGAAGCCTTCCTTGTCCGCGTCCAGGATGCTCACCAGCGAGACCTCCGGCAGGTCGAGGCCCTCACGCAACAGGTTGATGCCGACGAGCACGTCGAAGTTCCCGCTGCGCAGCTCGCGGAGCAGCTCCACCCGGCGCAGCGTGTCCACCTCGGAGTGCAGGTAGCGCACCTGCACCCCGCGTTCGAGCAGATAGTCGGTCAGGTCTTCGGCCATCTTCTTGGTCAGCGTGGTCACCAGTACCCGCTCGTCCCGTGCGCTCCGGGCGGTGATCTCCTCCAGCAGGTCGTCGATCTGACCCTGGGTCTGCTTGACCACCACCTCCGGGTCCACCAGTCCGGTGGGGCGGATGATCTGCTCCACCACACCATCGGCCTGAGCGAGCTCGTAGTCCCCTGGGGTGGCGGACAGGTACACGGTCTGCCCGATCCGCTCCAGGAACTCCTCCCAGCGCAGGGGCCGGTTGTCCATCGCACTGGGCAGCCGGAACCCGTGCTCGACCAGCGTGCGCTTGCGGGACATGTCCCCTTCGTACATCGCCCCGATCTGCGGCACGGTCACGTGCGACTCGTCGATGACGAGGAGGAAGTCCTCGGGGAAGTAGTCCAACAACGTGTTCGGTGCGGAGCCGGCATCGCGGCCGTCGATGTGCCGGGAGTAGTTCTCGATCCCGGAGCAGGAGCCGATCTCGCGCATCATCTCGATGTCGTAGGTGGTGCGCATCCGCAGCCGCTGGGCCTCGAGCAGCTTGTTCTGCCGTTCCAGCTCCTCCAGTCGCTCGCCGAGCTCGGCCTCGATCGTGCCGATCGCCCGCTCCATCCGCTCCGGACCGGCGACATAGTGGGTGGCCGGGAAGAGGAAGATCTCGTCCTCGGAGCGGACCACGTCCCCGGTGATCGGGTTGAGAGTGGCTAGACTCTCGATCTCGTCGCCGAACATCCCGATCCGTACGGCCAGCTCCTCGTAGACCGGGATGATCTCCACGGTGTCGCCACGGACCCGGAAGGTGCCCCGGGTGAACGCCATGTCGTTGCGGGTGTACTGCATGGTGACGAACTGGCGCAGCAGGTCGTCCCGGTCGATCTGGTCCCCGACCCGGAGCGGCACCATCCGGTCCACGTACTCCTGCGGGGTGCCCAGACCGTAGATGCAGGAGACCGAGGCGACCACCACCACGTCCCTCCGGGTGAGCAGGTTGTTCGTGGCGGAGTGCCGCAGCCGCTCCACCTCGTCGTTGATCGAGGAGTCCTTCTCGATGTAGGTGTCCGTCTGCGGGACGTAGGCCTCGGGCTGGTAGTAGTCGTAGTAGGAGACGAAGTACTCGACCGCATTGTTCGGCAGCAGCTCTCGGAACTCGGTGGCCAGCTGGGCGGCGAGCGTCTTGTTCGGGGCCATCACCAGCGTCGGTCGCTGTACCTGTTCGATCAACCAGGCGGTGGTGGCGGACTTACCGGTGCCGGTGGCACCGAGCAGCACGATGTCCTTCTCCCCCGCCTGCAGCCGGCCGGTCAGGTCGGCGATCGCCGTCGGCTGGTCACCCGCCGGCTGGTACTCGGACACCACTTCGAACGGCGCGACGGTCCGCTGCAGATCTGTCACTGGACGCATGGACTCCACGGTACGCCTGGGCACCGACAGTCGAGGAGTGAGCGCAGCGAGCCCCGCATGACTGTCGCCACCAACACCACAGTCGAGGAGTGAGCGCAGCGAGCCCCGCAAGACTGTCGCCACCAACACCACAGTCGAGGAGTGAGCGCAGTGAGGTAGAAATCTCCTATGCCCTCCCCCTCGATCCGACCGCTCGAGCTCCCCGTCGACGACGCCGCCACCGTCTGGTCCGTTCCCCGCGCGGAGCTGCCGAAGGCTCTCACCGACCGCCCGCTGCTGGTGCTGATGCACGGCTACGGCTCCCACGAACGAGACCTGGCTGCACTCGCCGATCACCTGGACCCGGGGCCAGTGATCGCCAGCCTACGCGCACCGTTGCCGGCCGGGCCGGGCTATGCCTGGTTCCCGATCACCGATCCCACCCGTGCCGGCCACCCGGACCTCGACCTGGCCAACGCCGCCACCGCCGGGGTGATGGCCTGGCTGGAAGAGGTACACGCCCTCACCCGCACCCCCGGCCCGGTCGGGCTGCTCGGCTTCTCCCAGGGTGGCGCGATGGTCACCCACCTGCTGCGCCACCATCCGGAACTGTTCGCCTGCGGGGTGGCACTGTCCGCCTTCACCGTGCCCGGTCTGGTGAGCGGGGATCAGGCACTCGCCGAGATCGCCCCGCCGCTGTACTGGGGCCGCGGACTGGATGACCCGCTGATCGGCGCGGAGGCGATCGAGCGCACCGAGTCCTTCCTGGCCGCCCACACCACTCTCACCGCGCGCACGTTCGCCGGACTGGGCCACGGGGTGGCCGGCGAGGAGATCGAGGAGGTGGCCCAGTTCCTCCGCACCCACCTGGGCGCGCACCCCGGGTGAGGGCACAGAACACGGCAAGCGGCACCGTCGCCGGCTGAAACCGGACCCATCGTGGACGCTGATGCACTCTGCTCCGCCAGCGGGCAGGATGGAGGTGTTCGTAGTTCCCCGACCCAGTTGGAGATCACCATGCCTACGCCCGTCACCAGCAGCGCGAACGGTTCCTGGAACGGCGACCTCGCCTCCGGATCCGGCCAGACCACCCTGTCCACCTCCGGCCTCGGCACCTTCGACGTGAACTGGAAGGCCCGTACCGAGCCGGGTGCCGGCACCACGAACCCGGAGGAGCTGATCGCGGCCGCGCACGCCGCCTGCTACTCGATGGCGTTGTCCAACGAGCTGGACGGTAACGGCACCACCGCCACGTCGGTGCGCACCAAGGCGGACGTCACCTTCGTGGCCGGCACCGGGATCACCGGCATCCACCTGACCACGGTCGCCGTGGTTCCCGGGATCTCCGCGGCGGACTTCGCCCGGATCGCCGACGGCGCCAAGGACGGGTGCCCGGTCTCGGTGGCGCTCAAGGCCACTCCGATCACCCTGGACGCCACGCTGGAGAACTGAGCCGACCCAGGCCGACGGAGGGATGAGGTCTGCTGCCGGGCTCATCCCTCCGTCGGCGGGATGGCCTCCTGCTGCCCGGACGCGATCGCGAAGTCGATCAGCTGTTGGTACAGTGAGGCGCGCTTTCTCACCTTCACGGCGATGTTCTCCATCATGGTCCGCCCACCCTTGTCCACAGTGGACAGGTTCAGCTTCCCGGACTCGATCAGCACGTCGTAGAACGGCTGGAGCGTGGCGTCGGAGAACTTGAACGTCGCCGCGAGGGACGCCAAGGGCGAGCCGAACCGGGGCGAGACCAGGTTCACGTCTGCACCGGCATCGATCAGGCGGGCGGCCAACTCCTTCTCGCCGACGTAGTCGTGCGGCTCGTGCGAGAACAGCAGGTGCAGCGCCCCCACGTTGTCGAATTCGAGCACGAAGCTCGCGTCGGCGCCACGGTCGAGCAGCAGATGACAGATCGCCAGCCGGTCCGCGGGCGACCGGTTCGTCAGTGCGAGGGAGAGAGCGGTCCGGTCCCCGTTCCGCCACCTCTTCATCTCCCTGCGGCCCAGTACCCGGGTCACGTCCGAGACGGTCCCCCGCTGGAGCGTTTGAGTCACCTCTGCGACATCTGCCACGTTTCTCCTCGTTCCGACCCAGCAGTGCACTGACAATGAGGGTGCTACCCCCTCCACCCAGCAGGCGGCTCGGTCGGCAGCAGCAGCGTGCGGCGCTGCATTCGCGTCACGACCGCCAGCAGCACGATACCGACCAGCAGCAGCGATGCTCCGCCCACCAGCACGAACCAGCCCAGCCACTCGTGCTCGGGCCAGGCGCCGGCGGCCAGGGCGATCCCCGCGACCAGCGCCAGGGCGCCGACGGCGAGCACACCGAGGGAGATCCCGCGCACCACGCGGTAGCTGCGCGGGCCGTGGAACGTGGGATACACGCCGAGCCTGCTGGCCGTGTACTGGCTCCAGCGGGTACCGGTCCACCAGCGCGTGACCTGGGCGGTCATCGGGTACCAGCCCGCGCCCGGCCCCTCCTGCTCCCAGGGCAGCGGGCGGATGACGTCTGGTGCGACCGGTGGCGTGCTGGGTGCGGGGGCTCGCTTCACGCGGTAGGTGCTCGCCGCGATCACGAACCAGAGGACGGCCATCGCCAGGAAGAAGATCCCCATGATTCTCATCGGTGGGGACACCAGGCCCAGGGCCAGCTGGCCGCCCCCCAGCGCCAACCAGAGGAACCCCATGGCCAGCGCCAGGCCCGGCTGCTCGCTGGTCGCCCAGTCGGTCCCAGGCACTCCGCCGCGCAGGCGTATCCCCGTCCACGCCTGGCCGTTCCACCACCGTGGCTCGCCGTCAGTGCTCGGGTACCAGCCCATCGGCAGTGGTTGTACGGCGCCCGGGACCGGCGCCGGAGCGGCACTCCACGTCATGGCCGTGACGCTACCGTATGGGTGACGGAGCACTCGGCCAGCAGCGCTCAGCGGGCAGGACCAGCTGCCGCCAGGGAGAGCTCCACGATGGTGAGCAGCCGGTCCAGCGCCGCTTCGAAGTCATCACTGACGGCGAATCCCCCGTCAGCGTAGAGACGCGCCATGGTCGGGTAGCGGGCGTAGTCGAAATAGTCCGTCCAGAAACTGCTCACTGATTGCCAGTGGGCGTCCATGTCCAGGCCGGAGTCCTGTCGATCGCGGTCCTCGGCCAGGCTCGCCCGCGCCGTGCCTTGGACGAAGGTGTCCACCAGGCCTAGAGTGCGCACCACCGTGGGCGCGTCCAACCCGGTGCGTTGCAGGGCCCGTAGGCCTGCTTCCTGCGCATCCAGCACATGCGGCGCCAACGGCGCGCGCCACAGGTTGACCTGCAGCAACCACGGGTGCCGGTGGTAGAGGTCAAAGTATGCGCGCGCGTACTGACGCACCTCCGCACGCCACCTCTGATCGCCGCCGGGAAGTTCGAGCTCGGCATAGACGCGGTCGACCATCAGGTCCACGAGCTCGCTGCGCCCGGGCACGTAGGTGTAGAGGGACATCGCCCCGACCCCGAGCTCTTGGGCCACCCGTCGCATGGACAGTGCTTCCAACCCGTCCCGGTCTGCCAGCTGCACACCGGCGGCAGTCACCTCCGGCAGGGTGAACCTCGGCTTCCGCCCCCGCCCAGCCGGCCGACTGTCCCCCCAGAGCAGCTCAAGGCGCCGCGTGACGTCCGGGTCCGCTGTCGCCGCCACGCCTTCGTCCGCAGCCCGCTGCTCGGCTCGTCGGCGCAGTTCGGCCAGCTCGGACGTCCCGTCATCGCGGGGCACAGATTCTGCTCCCGGCATATCCGCATCATCTCCTGCTATTGGATTCCCGTACACCGTATGCTATCGTCGCCCTGCTATTTTCAGTACACCGTACGAAAGGACGCGATCTGCGCGTGATCCGAGCGACTGGTCTCACCAAGACCTTCCACCGCAACAACGAAAAGATCGAAGCCGTCAAAGGCATCGACGTGACCGTCTCCGAAGGTGAGCTGGTCGCCTTCCTCGGCCCGAACGGGGCCGGTAAGTCCACCACCTTGCGCATGCTCACCTCCCTGCTGCCACCCACGGCTGGTAGCGCACAGGTGGCCGGCTGGGATATCACCACCCATCCCGCCCAGGTGCGCAGCCAGATCGGCTACATCAGCCAGGGCAACGGGGGTGGGTACTCCTACCGGGTCATCGACGAGCTGCACAACCAGGGGCGGTTCTACGGGTTGCGCCCGGCCGAGTACCGGCGCCGGGCCGATACGCTCATCGAGGCGCTCGAGCTGGGCGGGCTGAACAAGCGCACCGTGCAGAGCCTCTCCGGCGGGCAGCGCCGGCGTCTGGATGTGGCGATGGGTCTGATGAACCACCCACCCCTGCTCTTCCTCGACGAGCCGAGCACCGGACTGGACCCGCACAGCCGGGCGAACCTGTGGGAACACATCACTTCGATGCGCCGTGAGCTCGGGATGACCCTGGTGCTCACCACGCACTACCTGGACGAGGCGGACAACATGGCCGAGCGGGTAGTGGTGATCGACCACGGCGAGATCATCGCCGACGCTCCCCCGGGCGTGCTCAAGCGTGACTTCGCCGACGACACTGTCACCCTCACCGTCTCCGGTGGCGGTGACGTGCTGGCCGAGCGGCTCCGCCTCACCTGGCCGCAGGTCCTCCATCGGATGCACGGCACCGCTGAGCAGGTGGTCATCACCAGCACCAACGGTCCCGAGTCAGTCCCGGCGATCCTGGACACCGCCCGGGCCGGGGACCTGCCCGTGACCGCCGTGGATGTGCGCCAGGCCAGCCTGGACGACGTATTTCTCAACCTGACCGGCCGCAGCCTGCGTGAGGAGGCCCAGTCATGACTACCACCGACATTACCCCCGAGCACCGCGTCCAGGAGAGGTCCACCGCGGCGAAAATCTTCGGCGACACCCGGGCCGTGTTCATCCGGGAGATCCTGCTGGTGCTGCGTGACCCGTTCACGCTGATCTTCTCCCTGCTCCAGCCGCTGATCTTCCTCGGGCTGTTCGCACCGCTGCTGGCCGGCTCGCTGGGCGGGTTCGGGCCGGTCGGCGGCTCCACTGCGGACACGTTGCAGTGGTTCGTCCCCGGTGTGATCGTGATGATCTCCCTGTTCGGCACCTCGATGACCGGCTCGAACCTGTTGTACGAGATGATGACCGGCTCCTACGAACGGGTGCTCGCCACTCCCCTGTCCCGATCGGCGATCCTGGTGGGGCGTTCGCTGAAGGAGTTCGCCCCGCTGGTGGTGCAGGGGCTGATCATCGTGGCCCTGTGCGTGCCGTTCGGGTTCACCTTCCATCCGCTACACGTGCTCGCCGGCCTGGCGCTCCTCGGCCTGTTCGGGGTCGGGGTCGGTGCCCTCTCGTTCGCACTCGCGCTGGCGGCGAAGGGCCGGGAGTGGCTGTTCTGGGGGGTGCAGCAGGCACTGATCTTCCCGCTGCTGATCCTGTCCGGGATGATGCTGCCGCTGGAGTCCGGACCGGGCTGGATGCAGACCGCGGCCCGGTTCAACCCGCTCACCTACATCGTGGACGCGGAGCGAGCGCTGCTCGATGGCTCGTTCGCCGATCCCGCGGTCGGGTGGGGCGTGCTCGCCGCGGCGCTCACCTGCGGGCTCGGCCTGGTGGTCGGTATCCGGAAGACCGCGAAGACCATCTGAGCACGTCCGGCTGGGCCCGCCACTATCAGAATGGCGGCGGCGCCCAGCCGGCGTGCTCCGCCCAGGCACGCAGCTCCGGCCAGGACCGATCGAACCAAGGCTCTTTCGCCTCGGCGTACTCGCGGGTGTTGGCCGCCCCTGCGGCAAGTTGCTGCTTGTGCCGCTGGTACCGGTTGCGGGCCTGGTCATCGGCGCGGAGCCAGTCCCGGCAGAGCAGGGCGTACCGCCAGCCCGGCCCACCGGCCACCCGCACGTGCAGGTTCACCGCCCGGCCCGGGTCGGCGTTGGCATGAAAGCGCTTATCCCAGGCCGCACCCGGCTGGGCCAGACCGTCCTTCGGGCTGTCGAACCAATGCCCTGGCAGCCGCGGGAACCCGGCGTCGGAGAGCACCTCGGCCAGCTCGTCGGCCACGGCCAGGTCCGGTACGCCGAGCTGCAGATCGAGCACGTCCTTCGCAGCGAGTCCGGGCACCGAGGTGGAGCCGATGTGGTCGGCGCTGCGCACCAGCGCGCCACCCGCGCGGCGGAGGCGGCCCAGGATCGCCTCGGCCTGCACCGCCCAAGTGCGGGGCGGAGTCGGCGGCGCCGCCAGCTCGGGCTGCTCGGGTCGACCGGCCCGCTGCCGGGCGGCGATGTTGGCAGCGTACGGGGCGATCCGGTCCCGCCAGAGCGAGGCGACCTGGGCTTCGGCACCACCGGGTGCGCCGTCGTTGTCGATCCAGACGTCCGCCACCCGTGCCCGGGCGGCATCATCGGCCTGTGCCGCCATCCGGGCGCGGACCTGCTCCGCGGTCATCCCCCGGTCCCGCTCCAGCCGGGCGATGCGCGTGGCCTCGCTCGCCCCAGCCACCAGGACCAGGTGGTACTCGGCGGCAAGGTCGTTCTCCACGATCAGGGGCACATCGTGAACAACGACGGCGTCGACCGGTAGGTCCGCCAGCTGCGCTCGGGTCTCAGCTCGCACGAGCGGGTGCACGACGGCGTTCAGTCGCCGGAGCGCTGCGTCATCACCGAACACTGTGCTCGCCAGGGCGGGTCGGTCCAGGCTGCCGTCCGGAGTGAGGATCCCGGGTCCGAATTCGTCGGTGACGGCGGCCAGACCCGAGGTGCCCGGTTCGAGCACCTCCCGGGAGATCCGGTCGGCGTCGATCAGGTGCGCGCCGCGCGCGGTGAGCATGGCGGCGACAGTGGACTTGCCGGCACCGATTCCCCCGGTGAGACCAATGTGCAACACGGTCGCCCAGCCTAGCGGCCGGCGCCGGGCGGAGGCTGTCCCGTGGTGGTCACGAGACGGCTCCTGCGGGCTGGTGGAGGTCCGCGGTATGCGCGAGAGCGGTCCGCAGGGCCGCTCCGAGCCCCGTGGCCACCCGGTCGATGGCGAGCGTCCGGGAGTCCGGTACGTGCACGAACCCGGCCCGCCGTCGACCGCCCTGCGCCCACCCGGCCAGCTGGTAGAACACGGCATTGCACACGAAGGTGCCGGCGGTCATGGACAGCTCGGCCGGGCAGCCGGCCTCGTCCGCGGCGGCGACCATGCGCTTGACCGGCAGGGTGGACCACAGCGCCGTCGGGCCACCCGGGGTCACCGGCGCAGCATCCGGCTGGTGCCCGTCATTGTCCGGGATCCGGGCATCGCAGAGGTTGACCGCGAGCCGTTCCACGCTGAGCAGCCGGCGCCCCGTGGCCAGGCCCACACCGAGCGCCAGGGCCGGGTCCGCGGACGCCAGCAGCTCGGCCAAACGCTCACCGGCACGGGTATAGGCGACCGGCAGCTCGGCGACCACGAGCCGCTCAGGGCCGGTCCAACTGCGGGCGAGGGTGCGCACCGCCTCGATCGACGGGTTGTCGGCCCGGCCGTCGAAGGGTTCGAATCCGGTGAGCAGAACGGTGGCGGCCACGATCAGCAGCGTAGCCCGACGCGAGGGGGCAGAGACGCGCAGCGGCCCGCCACCACTCGGGCGACGGGCCGCTGTCGGCTACTTCAGGCTCAGTTGCCGGTGAGCTTCTCCCGCAGTGCGGCGAGCGCCTCGTCCGAGGCGAGCGTGCCGCCCGCGTCGGCCGGAGCCGAGGAGTAGGAGGAGTCCGCCACGTCGCCGGTGGCCGCCGGCGCGCTGCCGGTGGTCTCGGCGTCGGCCTCCAGCGCACGGGCGACCTGCGCCTTGTGCGCCTCCCAGCGCTGGTGGGCGGCGGCGTACTCCGCCTCCCAGGCCTCGCGCTGGGCCTCGTAGCCCTCGAGCCACTCGTTGGTCTCCGGGTCGAAGCCCTCGGGGT
>DXBY01000147.1 GCA_019116305.1 Candidatus Ruania gallistercoris
GTGCCCGGGCTCACGCAGTTCACCCGGATCCCCTCCCGCACGTGGTCGGCGGCCATCGCGCGGGTCAGCCCCAGCACGGCGCCCTTGGAAGCGGAGTACAGCGCCCGTTGTGGCAGCCCCGCGGTGGCGGCGATCGAGCTCACGTTCACGATCGCCGCGGCGGGGGAGCGGCGCAGGTGCGGCAGCGCGGCACGGCTGGTGCGCACCATCCCCATCAGGTTCACGTCCAGTACCTGGTGCCACTGCTCTTCGGAGCCGTCGGCCACTGTGCCCTGCGCGCCGATCCCGGCGTTGTTCACCACCACGTCCAGGCGGCCCCAGGTGCTGATCACCTGCTCGACGGCGGTGCTCACGCTGGTCTGGTCACTCACGTCCGCGCGCAGCTCCAGCCAGGTGCTGTCCGCCGCATCAGCGGCGGTGCCCGAAGAGGCTTCGGCCACGGTGCGGTCCAGGATCGCCACCCGAGCTCCGCCCTCGTGCAAGCGCTGCGCGACCTGGGCACCGATACCCGAGGCGCCCCCGGTGACCACGGCCACCAGGGACTCGAACTCGCCGTTCGTGGACCATGGTTGGTTCACGACTGCCCCATCACCGTGCGCTGGCGGCCCAGGCCCTCGATCTCGACCTCCACCACATCACCGGCGCTCAGGTACGGGAACCGACCCGACAGCGCCACACCCTCCGGTGTGCCGGTGAGGATCACATCCCCCGGGTCGAGCGCGAGGTACTGGCTCAGGTGCCAGACGATGTGGTCCACGCCGAAGATCATGTCCGCAGTGGTGGAGTCCTGCCGGGGCTCGCCGTTCACCCAGCTGCGCAGGCGTAGGTTGTCCGGGTCCACCTCGTCCGCGGTGACCAGGTACGGGCCGAGGGGGGAGAAGCCCGGCGCGGACTTGCCCTTGCTCCACTGTCCGCCGGAGACGGCGAGCTGGAAGTCCCGCTCGGACAGGTCGTCGGAGGTGACGAAACCGGCGATATGCGCCCGGGCCTGTTCGGGGGAGTCCAGATAGAGCGCGCGGGTACCGATCACCACGCCCAGCTCCACCTCCCAGTCGGTCTTGGCGGACGCGCGGGGGATGTCCACCCCATCGAACGGTCCGGTGAGCGTGTTCGCGGCCTTGAAGAACAGGATCGGCACCTCCGGCGGCTCGGCGCCGGACTCGGCAGCGTGCGCGGCATAGTTCTGGCCGATGCACAGGATCGAACCGGGCCGGGCGACCGGGGAACCGACGCGGAGGTCGGCAGCGCCGGGCAGCTCGGGCAGACTGCCGGCCGAGGCGGCCTCCCGGATCGCCTGGAGGTTGCCGGCGGACAGGTGCTCGCCCTCGAGATCGGGCACCACCGTCCGCAGGTCGAACGTGCCGGTGTCGGTGATCAGAGCGGGGACCTCGTGACCGAGATCCCCGAGGCGGGCGAGCTTCATGCGGCCTCCTTGCGCAGTGGCAGAAACATGGGATGTATAGGTGTCACGCTAACGCGTCCGTGTTGACGCAGGCAATGAACGTCCACCTGCTGGCCGGTGAAGATAGGATGATTTCTGTGGCAGTGACCGATGCGGCAATCACCACGATCAAGGAGATGATCGTCTCCGGCGAGCTCCGCCCCGGTCAGCGGCTGCCCCCGGAGAAGGAGCTCGGGGAGCGGCTCGGTGTCTCCCGGAACTCGCTGCGCGAGGCGGTGAAGTCGCTGGAGCTGATCCGGGTGCTGGCCGTGCGCCGCGGCGATGGCACGTATGTGACCAGCCTGCGCCCGGAGCTGCTGCTGGAGGCGATGAGCTTCGTGGTGGACCTGCACCAGGACGCTTCGGTGCTGGAGATCTTCGCGGTTCGGCGGATCCTCGAGCCTGCCGCCGCCGAGCTGGCCGTGGCCCGGATCGAGGAGGCAGAGTTGGACGAGCTGGCTGCCGAGATCGACGGGTTCGGGGAGGACACTCCGGTGGAGGACCTGGTCGCGCACGACCTGGCCTTCCACCACCGGATCACCGCCGCCGGTGGGAACGCGTACCTGACCAGCCTGCTGGACGCACTCTCCTCCTCCACGGCGCGGGCGCGGCTGTGGCGGGGGATCACCCAGGACCGGGTGGTGGACCGCACGCTCGACGAGCACGCGGCGATCGTGGCCGCGCTGCGCTCCCGCGACCGGGAGCTGGTCCGGGCCGCGCTGACCGTGCACATCGGTGGGATCGAGACCTGGGTGCGCACCGCCGTCGACCCGCAACTCCCCACTGGCTGAAACGATCCACTCGTTACTTGCTGCATAGATTCGGCACCCGGGGTGCCGAGCGCGCGGGCCAGGTAACGAACGTGTACCCGCCGCCAGGGCAGGGTGGGCACCGATTCACCGCCGTCGGCCCGGTGCGATGCGGCAGGATCGCACCTGTGCGAACTCCGATCATCCTGGACGTGGACACCGGAATCGACGATGCGTTGGCGCTGATGCTGGCCGCCCGGCACCCGGACCTGGACCTACGGGCGGTGACCTGCGTAAGTGGGAACACCACGCTGGCGAACGTGGTCGCGAACACCTGCGCGGTGCTGGACCTGGCCGGTGCCGAGGACGTGGCGGTGGCCGCCGGTGCGCAACGGCCGCTGATCGAGCCGGCGCGCGATGCCGCCTATGTGCACGGGGCGGACGGCCTGGGCAACCTGGGTCTGCCGGCCAGCGGGCGCAGCGTCGATCGTCGACATGCGGTGGAGCTGCTCCGGCAGGTGCTCACCGAGGCGGAGCAGCCGGTGACGCTCGTGGCGCTGGCGCCGATGACGAACCTGGCCCTGCTGCTGCGGATGTATCCGGAGGTGGCTACCCGGATCGACCGGGTGGTGTTCATGGGTGGGTCGGCCTCGATCGGCAACGCCAGCCCGGTGGCGGAGTTCAACGTCTGGCACGATCCGGAGGCGGCCGCGATCGTCACCGGCAGCGGGCTGGAGCTGACCATGTACGGTCTGGACGTCTTCCACCAGGTGGTGGTCGATGCCGGTGAGGTGGCCCGGCTGGCGGACTCGGCCGCCCCGATGGTGCAGGCGGTGGGCCGACTGCTCGGCTACCAGGGCGAGTCCGAGGAGCCGCCGCTGCGCCTGATCGGTGACGCCGGAGCGGTCTGCGCACTGCTGGCGCCGGAGCTGATGCGGATCGAGCGCTGGCCGGTGCGGGTGGAGCTGACCGGGCTGAGCCGCGGGCAAACCATCGTGGACCGGCGCACCCGCGCCGGCGAGGACCGGGTGCACGGTACCCCGCGCGCGTGGCCGGAACTGGACGTGGTGCTCGACGTGGACGCGCCCGCCGTCGTGGACCTGTTCCTGCAGGCGCTCGGCTGCCGGCCCCACCCCTGAACCGAGCTCAGGTCGTGACGGGCTGGTTGGCCCCGGTGCGCACCCGGTGGCGGTACTGGCTCGGGCGGATGCCGTACTCGCGGGTGAATGCGGCGCTGAGTGCGTACGCGTTCGAGTAGCCCACCTGCCGGGCGATCGAGGCCAAAGTGCTTTCGCTCTCCTGCAACAGATCGGCAGCCAGGCACAACCGCCACCCCGCCAGGTAGGAGATCGGTGGCTCGCCCATCACCTCGGTGAACCGGCGCGCGAAGGTCGCCCGGGAGACCTTCGCGCGCCGGGCGAGTGTCGCCACGCTCCAGTCCCGGGACGGTTCGGCGTGGAGGGCATGGAGTGCTGGGCCAACCACGGGGTCGCTGGTCGCTCCGAACCAGGCCGGAGCGGAGACCTCGGGCAGGGCGAACCAGTCGCGGAGCGCGCCGATCAGCACGATGTCCAACAGGCGGTCGAGGACCGCCTGCTGGCCGGGTTCGTTGTTCTCGATCTCCAGCTCGAGGAAGTCCAGTGCTCGTGACCTCTGCTGGGCACGGGGGACCACGAGCAGTGGGGGGAGTGCGCCGAGCAGCCGTTCGGCGATCCGGCCCGAGGTTGGGAAGGAGCCGGCCAGCAGGGCGTGCTCGGCCAGCAGCGGCGAGCCGCCGCCGGATTCGGCATGGCCGAGACGCTCACCGTCCAGGAGGCGTTCTGCAGTCTCGTCGCGGACGCCGTCGGGGGTCACGATGCAGGTGGGTTCTGCGGTACCGACCTGGTCGCTGGCCAGCACGGCACTCTCCCGCCCGGTGAGGACCACCAGATCACGAGTGCCGAGGTGGACCGGCTCAGCGCCCTCACGCAGGATCCAGCCGTCACCGCGGAGCATGGCAGCAACGGTGATCGTGGCACCGGGCTCGACGCAGACCGACCACGGGGCGCAGAGCAGGTTCTGTCCGATCAGCGCCCCTGAGGCACGGATGTTGTCGAGGACTTCGGTCAGGGTGTCCACTCCGACAGGCTAGACGATGGAACATCTAGTCCAGCGTGGGGAACATTCTCCGTCTCGCCTCTCTCGTGTGGACTGGTCCAGTCCAGAGAAATGGGGCCGAGAACAGGGTTCGGCTCCACCATCCGTCCCGGAGGCGCCTCATGTCCGTCGATCACCCGCCCACCCCGCGCTCTGTTCTGTGGGTTCTCGCCCATCCACGCCAGGAGTCCCTGAACGGCCACCTGTTCCGGTCCGGTGTCGAGGCGTTGGCCCGGGACCGCGACGTGATGACCTCGGACCTTTACGCCCAGGGCTTCGATCCGGTCCTGGGCGCACGCGATCTGGGTGAACTCGCTGGCGAGCCAGGGAATCTGGGCGAGCTCGCCGGCCAGGCCTACGTCCGGGGTCAGGCGCCGTCGGACGTTCAGGCCGAGCATGAGAAGCTGGCCCGCGCTGAGCTGCTCGTGATCCAGTTTCCGCTCTGGTGGTACGGGCCTCCGGCGATCCTCAAGGGATGGCTGGACCGCGCGTTGACGGACAGCTTCGCCTACGACACCGAGATCGACCCGGTGTCTGGCTTCCCTCGGCGGTACGGAGACGGCGGACTCACCCGCCGTCGGGCGCTGATCGTGGTCACTGTGGGCGAGGACGAGCGAACCCTGGGACCGCGCGGAGTCAGCGGCGACCTCGACTCCCTGTTGTTCCCGCTCACCCACGGCGCGCTCTGGTACGTCGGCATCGAGGCGCTCGATCTGCACATCGTGCATGATGCGGACGGCCTGGGCTCGGCCGGTGTGGACCGGGAGGTGCGACGCCTGCAGGGACGTCTCGCCGGGATCGACCACGAACCGAGGCGGCCGTTCCGCCGGCTGCGGGACGGCGACTACCCGGCAGATCTGCGCGCGCTGCACCCCGATCTGCTGCCTGGGCGCACCGACCTCGGTATTCACCGGGTGGTGACGCCGGACAGCAGCGTGCCGGCACCAGTGTGAGGCGGGCCTGAGGGACCGCCAGACCCTGGGCACTCGCGCTGCCTGAGTGGGCAGAGCCGGATCGGGCCGCGCCGTCTGTCGGCTACTGGTCGTCGTCAAATCGATCGCGAGCTGCCTGCACCTGCGCAAGGGTGCCGGCGCTCCACTGCCAGAGCGCGTCGATGAGGCCCTGAAGGCTGCGGCCCAGCGCTGCGATCCGGTACTCGACGGCGACCGGTCGCGTGCTGATGACCGTGCGCTCGATCATGCCGTTGCGTTCCAGGCGGCGCAGGGTCGCGGTGAGAGATTTCTGCGTGACGCCCGGGATGGCGCGGCGTAGCTCGTTGAAGCGTCGGGGCTGTTCGCACAGCACGTCCAGGACCTGCAAGGACCATTTGTCCAGCACGTCCGCAAGCAGCTCGCGATGCTCCGCGGTCAGAACTGGCGCGGTCGCGGTTTCCTCCATGACACCTAGTCTCGTTGAAGTTCCTTCCGGATACAAGGTATTCATTTGATACTGCGAATTGTCGAGAGAAGGAGAGACCATGTCAGTCGAACTGCTCACCCCGGATGGGATGTTTCAGCCGGTCCCGTACCACCACGTCTCTGTAGCCTCGGGCACACGTCATGTCCATGTGGCCGGTCAGATTGCTCGGACGGCGGACGGTCAGCCGGTCGCGACCGGGGATCTGGCGGGTCAGCTGGCGCACGCGTTGCGCAGCACCGCCCGCGGATTGGCCGGTGCGGGTGCGACGTTCGCTGACGTCGTGCGGTTACGCTTCTTCGTCACCGACTGGCAGCCGGAGAAGTATGCCGATTTCGTGGCCGGGATCGAGCAGGTCGCCGAGGAGCTCGACCTGCCGGACCCCTTGCCACCGCTGTCTGCCATCGGAGTGGACTACCTCTTCGAACCGGACGTGCTGGTCGAGGTCGAGGCGGAGGCGGTCCTCGACTGATCGCTGATCAGCGCAGCGAGACCTCCACCTCGTTGGACGAGAACCACAACCCGTCGGAGAGCAGAATGCTTGCCGGGGTGGCGTCGGTGGGGATGTCGAAGACCAGAGTTCCGGCCGTGGAGTTCCCCGGGTTGATATCGGTGATGAAGAAGCCTTCTTCGTCGTCCAGGTACATCCACGCCCCAGAGTCGGCGGAGTGCTCGCGTCCCTCGGTGTCGACGACTACCTGATCGCCGCCGTAGAAGGTCGCCTCCTCGTTCCCGGTGTTCGTCACACTGATCTCCACGAGCAGGTACTGACCCTGAGCCTCTTCGTTGAGGAAGCCGTTACCGATGGACTCCCGACCGGTCTCGATGCCCTCGACGACGAACTCGAAGTCGCCGGCGCTAGCGGCGTCCCCGATGCCGAAGGCGAGATCTGGTTCCTCGGTCGCCTCTTCGGTCGGTTCGTCTGAAGGCTCTTCGGACGGCTGGTCCGGTGCTGCGCCTGCAGCGGGGTCGTCCGGATCGGTTGACGTCGGCCCGGTGACTACCGGCTGATTCGGGTTGCCTGCAGAAGTCGTCGCCGAGTCGTCCTGCCCCGGACTGGCCACGATGGCGACGAGCAGCACAGCCGCGACGGTCAGAACGGCAGAGAGGAACGGGTGGCGGGAGAACCATCCGCGCTTCGGGGGTGGTCCCGGTCGAGGCGTTCCGTAAGGCTGGCGAGGGTCGACGCTGGGGTGTCGGAACCGGCCCTGCTGATACGGCTGACTGCCCTGCGGATGGGGTTGGGGATAACCGGGCTGCTGCCCGTAGGGCGCCGGCGCGCTGTCGTAGGCCGGGTACGGGCCAGCGTGGCCGTACGGACCGGGCTGCGGCGGCGGTGTGCCGTTGGGCTGGTGATAGTGGGTCATCGAACTCTCCTGCTCAAGGCCGCGATGGGCAGCCGGTGGAGGCGCAACGCCCCACCGGCTGCCAGCACCGCCTCCTCCGGGAAGGGGGTGGACTACTGCAGGTCGACGGATACGCCGCCGGAGAACATCGAGTCGTGCAGCTCGACCGTTGCCGGCACCGCATCGGCCGGGATGTCGAAGACGAGGACGCCGGAGGCGGTGTTGCCCGGATTGATCTCGCTGATCAGCAGCACATCGTTCTCCGCGACGTAGATGCCGGCCTCGGAGTCCGCCGAGTGTTGACGTCCTTCGGTGTCGACCATCATCTGGTCGGTGTCGGAGAAGTACTGGGGCTCATCGCCGGTGTTCGTCACCTCGAGGTGGACCAGGACGAACTGGCCCTGCGCCTCGACACCGAGGTACTCATCTCCCACGGACTCCACACCGGCCTCGATCTCGCTGACCACGAACGCGAAGTCGCCGTCCGCAGCGGTGTCCCCGACGCCGGCGGTATCGTCGGCCGGCTCAGCCTCGGCCTCCTCCGCCGGTGCACCGGCGGCGTTCTCGTCCTGGGCGGCACCGCCGGCGGTGGCGTCCTCATCGCCGTCGCTCACGGCCACGATCCCGACCACCAGCAGCGCCAGGGCGGCCAGGCCGGTGAGCACCTTGTGCCGCGCGAACCAGCTGCGCTTCGGCGGCTGCGGTGCCGGTGGCACCGGGGCACCGGGCCCGCCCGGCTGGCCGTACTGCCCTTGCTGGGTGTACTGGTCCGGCTGCGCGTACAGCGCCGGGGTGCTGTAGCTGGGCACAGCCTCGGGCTGTGCGGATGACTGCGGCGTCTGGCCGCTGGGGGGCTGGGTGCTCATCGGGAACCTCCTGATCGGGACGAGCCCAGTAGACGACGCAAGCGGGGGTGCGCACATCGCCCGTTCGCCCAGACTCAACTGGCCGATCGGAGGACCCTTCCGGGCCCCGGTCTGGCCGATCGGATGATCCCGGCCGGCTGGCCAGGGCTCGTACGGTGTGGGCGTGGAGGTTCACCGCGCACCCATCCGGCGCCCGCCGATCTGGCGGACCGCGCTCTTGATGGTGCTCTGCGGTTTGGCCTCCACCACCACGCTCGTCTTCTCCGAGCTCGGCGCCGCCGACGACCCGAGCCTGAGCGTGCTGACCTTCCTGGCGGCGCTGCTCGTCGTGGCCAGCCTGGGCCGGCGGCACCGGGCGCCGCTGGCGATCACCCTGATCGCAGCCGGCGTGGCCATCGTCCTGCCGATCGGCACGTCGACGGCGGTCATCGCCCTGGTCTCGTTGTTCACCCGGCGCTTCGACCGGAGGGTGTGGTGGGCGACGGCGGTGGTCGCCCTGGCCACCACTGTCACCTACACGCGTGACGTGCTGGCCCCGACGATGGAGTCCTCGCTGCTGAAGATGATCCTCGGCCCTCCCGAGGCGCCGCTGGATACGGCGGTCGAGCTGAACTGGTGGGTGGTGCCGATCATGGTGGCGCTGACCATGGGCACGGCGATCGCCGCAGGCTTGATGCGCCGGGACAACCGGCGCTCCGATCTCGCAACCCGGCGCGCCCGAGCCGCCGGCCGGCGCAGCGCCAAGCTCGGCGACGAGCTGGCCCGCCAGGTGGAACGGCAGCGGATCGCCCGGGAGGTGCACGACGTGCTCGGCCACCGGCTCTCCCTGCTGAACCTGCACGCCGGCGCGCTGGAGGTCAACGCCAGCAACGATGCGAAGCTAGCCGAGAGTGCGGCCCTGGTCCGTGCCAGTGCCGCGCAGTCGATGAACGACCTCCGCTCCCTGCTCACGATGCTCCGGGAGGACCCGGACCAGGACCCGACCATGCGCGACCCGTCCCTGGCAGATCTCCCCACGATGATCGACGAGACGGTCACGGCCGGTGCCCAGGTGAGCTCCGCCGTCATGCTCGATGATGCCGACTCCGCCGATCCCGCCCTGGCCCGTGCGGTCTACCGGGTGGTCCAGGAGCTGCTCACCAACGCCCGCAAGCACGCCCCGGGTGCACCGATCCAGCTGCGCGTGACCGGCGGTCCGGACCGGGACATCACCATCGATTCCCGGAACGCCTACCTCGGCAGCGGTGACTCCTCCGGCTCCCGACAAGGGCTGCAGGGGATCGCCGAACGGGTGGAGCTGCTCGAGGGCCGGCTGAGCTACGGCCTGGAGAACGACGGCGCCACGTTCCGCGTCACCGTCCAGCTGCCGTGGCGATCCTGAGCGCCTGACCAGGCCCGCACCACCTGGAGGTCGCGCACCGAACCCGGCGGTGATGCCTGCGCCGCCCGCTCTCCGGATGCACGAGTGCAGCCGATGGTGTTACCTGGCTCTGACCTGGTCATGGCGGACCGGAATCGTGAGGAGGAGGGTAGTGCGACGAGCTCAGGCGGCTGGTGTGGCGCTTGCCCTGGGAGCGACCCTGGGACTGGTGGCGTGCAGTGACGACTCCGGTCCCCCGGTGCTCACCTGGTACATCAACCCCGATGATGGCGGTCAGGAAGAGATCGCAGCGCGTTGCACCGAGGAGGCTGATGGCGCCTACCGGATTGAGACCTCTCTGCTACCCAGGGACGCCTCCTCCCAACGGGAGCAGCTCGCCCGGCGGCTGGCCGCCGGCGACACCTCGATCGACATCATGAGCCTGGACCCGCCGTTCATCCCGGAGATGGCGGCGGCCGACTTCCTCGCCCCGGTGCCGGACAACCTGCAGCAGACCGACGACGTCGTCCAGGGTGCGGTGGACTCGGCCACCT
>DXBY01000025.1 GCA_019116305.1 Candidatus Ruania gallistercoris
ATCGGGGCAATGTGCCGGTAGTGGTCTTGATCGACTTCGACCATGCCGATCCGCGGGGGAGTGGTGCTCGATGCCTCGACGGTTGCTGCCACTGCTTGTGCGCGTGCCTGGCCTTCTGGGCCGTAGCCGACGAGGAGGAGGCTGTCGATGTTTTCCTTTTGCATCGGCGGGGTGAAGCCGGCTACGAATGCTTCGCTCTGCTCGATGAGGTCGCGGTTGTCGTTCCACTCGAAGGCGGCACTGAGTTTGGGTGAGCCTTCGTCTAGGCCGATCACGACGACGTGGTTGTCCAGCTCGTAGCCGAATTGGTAGGGCAGTGAGGCGAGGTACTCGCCGAGGCCGGCGCGCCTCATCGGGTCTCGTCCTTCCACACGGTGGTCAGGTCGAGCTCGATGAGGGGCGGGGTGCGCCAGTCGAGGAGTGCAGGGGCTGGTTCGGCGTCGGTGGTCTGCTCGCGCAGCCACTGTTCGATGTGGGTTGGCTCAGTCATGGTCGCCTTCCTTCCTTCTGGGGCGCGTCGGTTTGCGCCGTCGTAGTCGATAGGCGGCCAGCCCAGGGTCCGGGCCCGGGGTCAAGGGTGCGCCGTAGGTGCATCCCGTAGGGACGCGAAGCGCCCTTGACGTCGGGACCGGCCCCTGGATCATCAAGAGCCGGGCTGCGGCGGCTCTGAGCGCGGGGCGTTGTTGTTCGGGCGCGCTGGTGTGGTTCGTCGCGTGCGCTTTGGTGCTGGCTTGCGCAGGTTGACCTTTCGGAGTTCTTGCTCGGTCCAGCCGCGTGCGAGGGCTCGGTTCCACGCCTTCTTGTGTTCATCTTGCGCAGCGGTGAGTGCAGCTTGCGCGTCGTCGACTGCACCTTCGGCGTTGACGAGTTCACGCACGGCGCTCATGCGCTTGTCGAGGATCTCGCGCAGTCGAGACTCGACCACGCTTTCGGTGTTGTCAGTACTCATGTGAGCCAGCGTAGTCACACGATGGCAGGGGTCGTTGGTGCGTTGGTCAACGCGTGTCGTGCGGGCGGTGCCGCACGATGAATCGGAGTCCCAGACGGAGCAAGCTATACATTTAGCCGTGCTAAATGGGCATTGCCCTCGACGTGGCGTCGCGGATGCGGCACACTGGACGTGTGGTCCCCGCGGTGCGGGGTCGCTGCGCTGGGCTGAGAGACGGGGTGTTGGTCATGGGCGAGACGGCTTCCGGTGGTCGCCGGTTCTCGCGTCGGCGGCGCGCGAACGTGCGTGGTGGCAGGCAGCACCGTCACGAAGTGAAGGTGTCCCCGGAGGAGGAGGCGATGCTGCTGCAGCGCGCCCGGGCACACCGCGTGACCATCCCGCGGTTGTTGGTGGAGTCAGCGCTTGCCGAGGAGGCGGGGGAGACTCCGACGGAGCGGCGCAATGCGATGGCTGAGCTGTTCGCTCTGCATCGATTGTTGGCGGCGATCTCGAACAACGTGAACCAGATGGCGAAGGCCACCAATGCTACGGGCGAGGTGCACGCCGAGATGCGTTCTACGTTGGAGGCGGCGCGCAGGACAGCTGGGCGGATCGATGCGGCGATCGATCAGCTCGGAGGCACGTGATGGACGGGAACACGGCGACGGCCGAAGGTGTGGTTGCACGATGATGCCCAACGTTGTGCGTGGCGACCGAATGACCGGACTGATGACATATCTGGTTGGGCCGGGTCGCAGCAATGAGCACGCGGAGCCGCATCTGGTGGCGGGCGATGACGCGCTGATGGTGTGGCACGACGATGATGAGCTGAACCGGGACTCGGCGATGAGGATCAGCCGGCACCTGGATCGCCCACGCACCGCGTACGACGTCAGGGTCAGCGGCGGGCACGTCTGGCACTGCTCGCTCTCGCTGCGAGCAGATGAGGGCACGCTCACCGATGAGCAGTGGGGTGCGATCGCGCGCGACTTCATCACGGCGATGGAGTTCGATGACAACGAGGGCACCAAGGCTCCCTGCCGGTGGGTGGCCGTTCGGCACGGGGTGTCGAGCAACGGCAATGATCACATCCACATCGCGGTGAACTTGGTGCGCGAGGACGGGACGAAGGCCCTCACGCACAACGACTTCCAGCGGGCCCAGGCGACAGCGCGGGCCCTTGAGGCGAAGTACGGGTTGGAGGAGTTGGAGTCGGTGCGGGCCGAGCGGGCCACCCGCGGCTACGACCCAGCCGAACGGGAGGCGCAAGCTCGTGCGCGCGCACGAGCGAAGTACGAACGAGCTCGGGCGGAGTCAGGCAGCGAGGGGCCGGCTTGGGCACAGTTGTCCGGGGTGGAGCGCCAGGGGCATATTGCCGCTGAGCTGCGCACCAGTCAGCCGCGTTACCTGCTCGCATTGAAGGTGCGGGGGTGCGCCACCGCCGCAGGGGACGAGGCCGAGTTCGTGCGCCGTCTGCGCCGCGGGGGAGTTTTGGTGCGCCCGCGGTATGCGGATGGGCGCACGGACGTGGTCACCGGCTACTCAGTGGCGCAGCGGCCCGAGGCCGGAGAGCGACCGATCTGGTACGGCGGCGGTCAGCTGGGCCGGGATCTGACCCTGCCGAGGCTGCGCGATGGATGGCCGGACACACCGACCGGCGCCAGCGAAGCGGCCGAGGAGTGGAACGCCGCCAAGCGTGGCCGGCGGGTAGTCGCACCAGGACGCGAGACACACGAGCCAGACCCGCAAGAGTGGGAGCAGCGCAACGACGACATACGCGAACTTCTGGACAGATTGCGCTCGGTCAGCGTGGACGACCGCGAGATGTGGGCAACGGTGGCCCGGCAAACCTCTGGTGCACTGGCCGCCTGGTCGAACGCTGTTGAGGAGGAGCCCGGCGAACTCGCGGCCGCCGCGGAGGCGCTGTCGCGCTCAGCGCAGACCCATCGCCGCACAGTACGGCCCCAGAAGGCTGGCACCGTGGCAATCTCGGGTGCAGCGATGCTGCTGGCCAGCGCTGCCCGAGGCGGCCAGGGGACCGTTGCCCAGGCGGTGATGGTGCGACAGCTGCTCCGGCTGACACAGGCCGTCTACGAGGCGAATGTGGCGGGCGGACAGGCTCGCCAGGCGCAGCTGCTCGCGCAAGACACCCGCGCTCGACTGGTACGGGTGCGCGAGGGACTACCACCCGCGGCGGTCGAGAGCGGGCCGACGAGCACCGGCCAGGCGTCCAAGCCGGCGGCCTTGGACCCTGAGGCCCAGGCGATCCTCGACCGGCTCCAAGCAGGCCAGGCCGGCGAAGCTGCGCGCACGATCGATCCGCTACCGACAACGCTCGAACCAGCGAAGCGGCCGCAGACGACACGACCGGGCGCAGAGCGCGGCCCGGAACGATAGTGAGGGAGGCACGATCATGACGGTGGACAGCGACGGCATCGAGGAAGCAATCGAGGGCCAGCTGCGCGTGCTGGTAACTGCAGCAGGGCAGGTGGGGGAGCGACTGGCCCGGCTGCGCGAGGACAGCTTGCGACGAGCACAGGCCCGCAGCGAGCAGGAAGCTCGCGAGCTGCAGTCGCGAATCGAGGCCGAAAAGCGCGCCGCCCGAGTTGATCTGGCCAATACCCACCGAGCCGACTGGTGGGAGCGCGCCACACCCGAGGAGATCGCTCGCACGTACCAAACCACGCGCGCCTGGCTGCACGAGGAGCCCGAGGCAGCACGGGCTGAGGGGCGGATGGGTGATGAGCTGCGAAGCCGCTACGGCATCGACGTCAACGACACGGGAGCTGACCCCGAGGCCGTTCGACAGCTCGTGCGCCTTGAACTGGAGCGCGCAGAGCGGGATCTGGCCAACGCTGAGGCCGAAGGACATCGGGGCGCAGCCGAGGACAGCGAGGCGCAGCGACTGTTGGCGCAGGCGAACCAAGAGGAGGCACGCGCCGAAGCGGCACGGGATGCGGCCGAGCATGAACCAGATCCCGATGAGCGAGTGAGGGCGGCTGCGGAAGCTGAGCAGCGCGAGGCAGCCGCGGAGTCGTCCCGGGGCGAGAGTGCGCTGGTGTACGACAGCGCGGAGCGCCGCGATGGGATGGCGCGAGACCTTGAAGGAAAGGGCATCGGCCACGAAGTGGTGGCCACACGCATGCGGGCCGACGTTAGCCAGGCCCAGCCGGCCACAGAGGCGGTCAGCGGCAAGGCGACGAGGGCGAAGGCCCGGAAGGGACGGGGACGTGCAGCGCAGCTGCAACGCGCCGATCGCGGCCGGTAATTCTCAACCCTGCTCAGCTCCCGTTGATGAGGCCCTGTCAGCGTCGCTGACGTTCGCCGGGGACACCTTCACTTCGTGACGGTGCTGCCTGCCAGCACCCAAAGTTGCTCGCTCACCTATCGCCCTCCGGCTCAGCCTCTTCGCGCACGTCGGGAAACATGCCCGCCGGCGGCGCGACATAGGGGAGCGGTTCGCCCTTCCTGGCGGTGTTCTCGGCGCCCTCTGTGGCGGTTGAGAACGGCCCTGCAGGGTCCATGAGCATTGCCATGTGGTGGTCGGCGTGGTCGCGCCACCACACGCTCATCCC
>DXBY01000148.1 GCA_019116305.1 Candidatus Ruania gallistercoris
GCGGTGCGGGGATGACTGCGGACACCATGACAGCACCGAAGCCGGCCACACCGACCGTCCGGCGTTCAGCAGCCACCGGGTTCCGGAGGCGGGCGTCCAACCGGATCGGCAGTGCGATCGCTCTGGTGATCGCCGTGCTCTGGACGGTCCCGACGTTCGGGCTGTTCATCTCCTCGTTGCGCCCTGAGGCGGACATCAAATCCTCTGGCTGGTGGACCATCCTGTCCGATCCGCAGTTCACCCTGGAGAACTACCAGCGCATCCTCGGCGGAGCCACGTCCACCAACCTGGCGGTGTACTTCCAGAACTCGCTGGTGATCACCATCCCGGCCACGCTCGCTCCGCTGGTCCTGGCGATCATGGCCTCCTATGCGTTCTCCGTGCTGCAGTGGCGCGGGCGGGACTGGGTGTTCGTGGCCGTGTTCACCCTGCAGATCGTGCCGCTGCAGATGGCGCTGATCCCCTTGTTGCGGATCTTCTCCGGCACAGCGGTCAACGACATGTTCCCGTTCCTGTCGCTGTGGGTGGCGCACACGCTGTTCGGCCTGCCGCTGGCGATCTTCCTGCTGCACAACTTCATGTCCGAGGTGCCGCGGGACCTGATCGAGGCCGCCCGGATCGACGGCGCCGGGCACGTGACCGTGTTCGGGAGGGTGATGCTGCCGCTGATGCTGCCGGCGATCGCGAGCTATGCGATCTTCCAGTTCCTCTGGGTCTGGAACGACCTGCTGGTCGGGCTGACCTTCTCCGGCGGCTCGCGCACCGTGCAGCCGCTGACTGCGGCGCTGGCGGCGATGACCGGGGACCGCGGCCAGGACTGGCACCTGCTCACTGCGGGTGCGTTCATCTCGATCCTGCTGCCGCTGGTGGTCTTCTTCGCTCTGCAGCGGTACTTCGTCCGCGGGCTGCTCGCCGGCTCGGTGAAGGGCTGACCCTCCGTCGCTGAATCGACTCAGTAGTTACTTCCTGCGGGAACTCGTGCGCGCGGGTAGCGATTCACTGCAGGAAGTAACGAACGGGCTGGCCCACCGAGAGCCGCGCCTGGTCCGCTACAGGTACTGCCCGGTGCCGTGCTCGCCGCGGTCAGCCTGCCCCGGCATCCCCATCTGTGGCATCCCCGGCTGCGGGGCAGCCCCCGGCGGCAGCGCCTTGCGCATCTGCACCAGCTGGTTCTGTGCGGCCATCTGCTGGGCCACCAGTGCGGTCTGGATACCATGGAAGAGTCCCTCGAGCCAGCCGACCAGCTGCGCCTGGGCGATCCGCAGCTCGGCGTCGGAGGGGGAGCGGTCGTCGGTGAACGGCAAGGCGATGCGGTGCAGCTCGGCAATCAGCTCCTCGCTCAGCCCGTCCTCGAGCTCGTGCAGGGACCGCTCGTGGATCTCGGCCAGACGCTCCCGGGCGGCATCATCCAGCGGCGCAGCGCGCACCTCGTCCAGGAGCTGCTTGATCATCGTTCCGATCCGCATCACCTTCGCCGGCTCCTCGACCATCGCCGCCGGGTCGGTGTTCTCGTCGCCCGCCGACACCCCGAGTCCGGCAGCGGAGGAGACGATCACCCTCGGGTTCGCCGACTCCTCACCGGAGTCCTGTCCCCGCTGACCCTGGGACTCGTCTCGGCTCTCGTTCTCGCGCGCAGTACTCATGTCCCCATCATGCCAAGGTGAGTCCAACCGCGCGGGGTGGGCTGCGCCGTCGTGAGCAGGAACCTATTAGCCTGCCGGTATGAACTGGTTGACCAATCCGGCCCATGCCCGCTGGCTCGAGCGCGAGTCCGATGCGTTGCTGGGCTTCGCCGCCGGCTCGTACGTGGAGGAGGGGTTCGGCTACCTCGGGCCCGACGGGCTGGTGCTGCCCGAGCACGGCTCGCACCTGTGGGTGACCAGCCGGATGATCCACTCCTTCGCCCTCGGCACCCTGCTCGGGAGGCCGGGGTCGGCGAGCATGGTCGACCACGGGCTGCGCGCGCTGGCCGCGAACTTCCGGGATCCCACGCACGGGGGTTGGTACGCCCAGGTGGGCCCGCACGGCCCGATCGACGAGACCAAGGCCGCCTACGCGCACGCGTTCGTGATCCTCGCTGCTTCCTCCGCTGCCTGCGCCGGCCGGCCCGGCGGCAAGGAGCTGCTCGAAGAGGCGCTGACGGTCTCGCTGCAGCACTTCTGGAGCGAGGAGGACGGCATGGTGGTGGAGTCCTGGAACGCGGACTTCAGCGTGTGCGAGGACTACCGCGGTGTGAATGCGAACATGCACACCGTGGAGGCCTACCTCGCCGCCGCCGACGTCACCGGGGACGACGCCTGGCTGGAGCGAGCCACCCGGATCACCCGGCGGGTGGTCGACGGCTTCGCCCGGTCCTACTCCTGGCGGATCCCGGAGCACTTTGATGCCTCCTGGAGCCCGCTGCCGGAGTACAACATGGACTCCCCGGCGGACCAGTTCCGCCCGGCGGGCGCCACGATCGGGCACTGGTTCGAGTGGTGCCGGCTGGCGCTGCACGTGCGTGCCGCCTGGGCCGCGCGCGGGGTGGCCGCCGAGGACTGGATGCTCGAGGGCGCGCAGGCGCTGTTCGACCTGGGCGTGACCGAGGGCTGGGACACCGACGGTGCCGACGGCTTCGTGTACACCGTGGACTTCTCCGGCCGGCCGCTGGTGCGTGAGCGCATGCACTGGGTGGTCACGGAGGCGCTCGGTGCGGCAGCGGCGCTGTACCAGGTGACCGGGGATGCGAACCTGGCCGCCTGGTACCAGCTGTGGTGGGAGTACGCCGCGATCCACCTGATCGATGAGGAGCGGGGTTCCTGGTTCCACGAGCTTGGCCCGGACAATGGCCCGAGCGCCACGGTGTGGGCGGGCAAGCCGGACATCTACCATGCGCTGCAGGCCACGCTGATCCCGCGCCTGCCGCTCTCCCCGGTGCTGGCACCGGCCCTGGCTCAGGGGCTGCTGGACTCCTGAGGTTGCCTTCCGAAGCAACACGCCGACGGCGGAGCATGCGGGGGCGGCGTCGCTCGCCGTGCACTGGGGTGGGTGGGGCGCCGCCCGGTCGCGCTGGCGCAGGTGCGGCGTGCGGGCCGGGTGCCAAGTCCCGCGGACATGGTGCGGTGTGCGGGCCGGGTGCGGGCTACGACCGGGGTGAGCTGCGCCGTCCGTGCGCGAAGTAGTACACCGCGGCACTGACGAGGGTGAGCGCGGCGAGCAGCAGGTACATGGTGCGGTAGTCGGTGGCCCCGAGGAGCAGCCCGAGCGCGATCGGGCCCAGGCCCACACCGGTGTCCAGGACCACGAAGAAGGTGGCGATCACCTTGCCCACGTTCTGGATCGGGGCGCTGGCCACGGCGATCGCCTGTGCGCCGGAGAGGATCGTGCCCCAGCCGGCGCCCATCAGCGCGGCTGCGAGCAGGAAGGCGGTCCCACTCTGGGCGACGGCGAGCACGAGCAGCCCGGCGGCGAAGGCCACGATCGCCGGGTAGAGCACCACGTTGTCCCCGCGCACGTCCTGCAGCCGCCCGATCGGGAGCCGGAGAGCGAGCACCACCACTGAGTACACCAGGAAGAACACAGCGGCCGCTGAGGTGAGGTCGAGCTGTTCGGCATAGGAGTTCAGGAACGCCAGCACTCCGGAGTAGGCGATCCCGACGGTGAGCATGAACAGTGCGATCGGTATCGCACGGGGCTCCAGCAGGGCGCCGAGCCGCCGGGGGCGGTGCCGGGTGCCGGACGCCGGGTCGGCCTCCGACCGGGGTACACGCATCAGCAGCACGCCACCGAGCGCGAGCACGCCGCCGGCCACCGCGGTGGTGAACAGGCCCGGGCCGCCGGCCGAGCGCAGCAGCAGCACGGCGATCAGTGGGCCGACGGCGGTGGCCAGGGTGCTGCTCGCGCCGAAGTAGCCGGTGCCCTCGGCCCGCCGGGAGCTGGGGATCAGCGACTGCGCGATCGCGCTCACCGCCGTGTGTGCGGTGCCGAAGGACATCCCGTGCAGCACCCGTACCACCAGCAGCACGGCCAGGCTGTCGGCGAGGAAGTACGCCGCCCCGGCGACCACGAAAACCACCAGCGCCACCAGGGTGACCCGGCGGCGGCCGAGCCGGTCGGCAGCGGCACCGGCGAACAACCGGGCCGAGACGGCGCCGATCACGAAGATCGAGGAGGCCAGACCTGCCGCGGCATCGCCGGCGTTGAACTCCTCGGCGGCGTACAACGCCATCGTGGTGATCAGCAGGTAGAAGACGGTCGAGATGCAGAAGCCGACCCCGAGGACCAGGACGAATCCCTTGGTCCACAGTCTCTCTGGCACTGCACCCGTCCCTCTCTGCCGCGGAGCTGCTCGGCGCGGACGGGTCGATGGTATCGAGGCGGGCGCCTGCTGGTGCCTGGCGATCAGCACCCGGACGGCAGCGGTGCTGCTGCGCGGCAGTGCGCGGGGCGCGGTCGGGTGCAGGGCGCGGGGGCGGCTGCGCGGTCGGGGACCGGGGCGCGTCAGACGCCGGACTCAGCCGGGGCGAGGGCGAGTTCAGTGGCCCCCGGCTGCTGTGCGCGGCTGCGGCCGGTGCTGTGCCGGCCGTGCACGAACCAGTAGAGCGCGATGGTCAGCAGGGCGAGGGCGGCCAGGGCGGCGTACATCACCCGGAAGTCGGTGGCGCCGGCCAGTACACCGAGGAACAGCGGACCCACGCCTACGCCCAGGTCGAGCAGCAGGAAGGAGGTCGCCACAACGGTGCCGACGTTCTGGATCGGAGCGCTGGCCACGGCGATGGCTTGTCCGCCGGACATCACTGTGCCCCAGCCCAGGCCCATCAACCCGGCGGAGAGGAGGAATGCCGCCGGGGTGTGCGCCAGGGCGAGCACCAGCAGGCCGGCGGCGAAGGCGACGATCGCTGGAAGCATCACCAGGTTGTCGCCGCGGGAGTCCTGCAGTCGGCCCATCGGCATCCGCAGAGCGAGCACCACTACCGCGTAGACCAGGAAGAACGCTGCGGCAGCGGACGTCAGGTCGATGCTCTCCGCATAGGAGTTCACGTACGCCAGCACCCCGGAGTAGCCGATCGCCAGCACGAACATGAACAGCGCGATCGGCAGTGCCCGCGGTTCGAGCACGGACCGAGCCCGGACCGGTGCGGCGGGAGCTGTGCCTGCGGTGTCGGCTGTGCGTGTGGTGTCGGCTGCGCGGGGGCGGGCAGCGATCGCGGTGGGCCCGACGAAGATCGCGGCCACCAGCGCCAGTGCCGCGGCGATCGTGGAGGACAGGAAGAGTGCGGTGGAGCCGTAGTCGTCCAGCAGCAGCACAGCGGCGAACGGGCCGATCGCGGTAGCCAATGTGGCGCTCGCACCGTAGTACCCGGTGCCTTCGGCGCGGCGGGAGCTGGGGATCAGCGACTGCACCGTTGCACCGACGGCGGTGTGGGCGAAGCCGAACGCGATACCGTGCAGCACCCGCACGGCGAGCAGCAGGCCCAGGCTGTTGACCACCAGGTAGGTAGCCGCGGCGAGGGCGAAGAGGACCAGGCCGGCGAGCATCACGCGGCGCTGCCCGAGGCGGGCGATCGCCGTACCGGACACCAGTCGTGAGCCCACCGCGCCGATCACGAACACCGAGGACGCCATCCCGGAGGCAACCTCACCGGCGCTGAACTCGTGCACGGCGTAGAGGGCCATCGAGGTCATCAGCAGGTAGAACACCATGGAGATGAAGAAGCTCACCCCCAGCGCCAGCACAAACCGCTTCGTCCACAACTGCTCGCGCACTACCTGTGTTGCTCCCTCCTCGTCGGGTACTTCCACGACGACCATCGACAATTCTACGATGCGGAAGTTGAGCCTTCAACTGTTAGTGCCTGTGACGTTCGCCGCACCGTGCCCTGCCGCACCCGCCCTGCGCCCCGCCGCACCCACCCCGCTAAGGTCAAGCAAACCCGGTCACCCGTGCCCGTGTTTGCTTGACGGTGAGGCGCTGGCGTGGCTCAGGGGAGGAGCAGGACCTTCCCGAACGCGACGCCGTCGGCGAGGAAGCGGTGACCCGCCATCGCCTCGGTGAGCGGGAGGCGCTCGTGGATCACCGCACGCACGGTGCCCTCGCAGACCAACGGCCAGGCCCGCCGTCGCACATCGGCGATGATCGCCGCCTTCTCCGCCGCGGGGCGCCCGCGCAGCCCGGTGCCGTGCACGGTGAGCCACTTGGCGAGCAGCGGGGCGAGGTTCACCGTTGCCTTGGTGCCCTTCTGCATCCCGATGATCGCCAGGTGGCCGCCGGGAGCGAGCACGGCGACGTTCTGCTCCAGGTAGGCCGCGCCGATCGGGTCCAGCACAGCGTCCACCCCGCGACCGTCGGTGAGAGCGCGCACCCGTTCGACGAAGTCCTCGGCACGATGGTCGATCGCGGTGTCCGCACCCAGCTCCAGGCAGCGGGCGGTGCGCTCCGGGCCTCCGGCGGTGGTCAGCACGCGGGCACCCAGCCCGGCGAACAGCTGGAGGGCGACCGAGCCGACACCGCCGGACCCGCCGTGGACGAGGATGGAGCGCCCGGCGGCCGGATGGCTCTCGGAGCTGGGCTCCGGCGAGGTGTCGGGGCGGATGAGGGCGGCGGGGCCGTCCAGGCCAGGGATCGAGACCAGGTTGGACCACAGCGTGCCGAGCGCCTCGGGAAAGGCTGCCGCCTCGGTGATCTCGAGCGAGTCCGGGACCGGAAGCAGGCAGTCCGCGCGGGCCAGGGCGAGCTCGGCGTACCCGCCGCCGTCCAGGAGGGCGCAGACCCGGTCGCCCTCGGACCACTGGGTGACCCCCGGGCCCACTGCACGGATCGTGCCGGAAGCCTCCAGTCCGGGCCACTCGGCGGCACCGGGCGGCGGCGGGTGCAGGCCCTGGAGCTGGAGCAGGTCGGCCCGGTTGATACCGGCTGCCGCGACCTCGATCAAGACCTCCCCCGCCGCCGGCACAGGGTCGGGCAGCTCGGCGGGAGTCAGGGAACCGTCGGTGATCACCATCGCGCGCATCTGGTCAGGATACGAGTGGACGCGGTGGGTGGTGGGTGCGCTCGGGGTCAGGCGGGCGGGCCGGTTTGGGTGGTGGGTTCGGCATGGGGAAGAATGGCCCGGCACAGGAGGGTTGACAGAGCGGCCGAATGTGACGGTCTTGAAAACCGTTGTGCGCAAGCACCAAGGGTTCGAATCCCTTACCCTCCGCCGAGAGAGTCTCCGAACGTGTCTGCGACCCTCAACGGGGCGGCGGCCTCCGGTGGCGTCCCGCTGTGTGGTGGAGTTTCTCGACACCGTGCGGGGTCAGTGGGTTGAGTCTATGCCGCGTCGATGGCGGCGATGGGCACCTCCTGGTTCGCGTGGAGTAGCTGCATGGAGTTCTCGCTGAAGTAGCGACGCTCAGCGCCGTCCCACTCGTCGTGCTGTTCGATCAGCACGTGTCCGGCCAGGCGCAGCAGCGCGGCGGGGTTGGGGAAGGTCCCGACGACGTTGGTGCGGCGTTTGATCTCCTTGTTCAGTCGCTCAAGCGGGTTGGTCGACCAGATCTGCTGCCAGTGCGCCGATGGGAAGCCGGTGAAGGCGAGCAGGTCGTCACGAGCGGCCTCGAGCATGTCCGCGACGGTGGGGTGGGAGCGCGTCAGCATCGTGACGACTTCGTCGAACTGGGCATGGACCAGCTCGGCCTTGCCGCGTGGGACGAAGATGGTGCGGATGATGGCGGCGACCATCGGGCCGGCGACCTTGGGCACCCGGGCCAGGACGTTGCGCATGAAGTGCACCCGGCAGCGTTGCCACGACGCGCCTTGGAAGGCGACCGCGATCGCGGGCACCAGACCGGCGTGGGAGTCGGAGACGACCAGCTGGACCCCGGACAGGCCGCGGGCTTTCAACGAGCGCAGGAACTCGGTCCAGAACGGCTCGGACTCAGTGTCACCGACATCGAAGCCCAAGACTTCGCGGCGGCCGTCGGCTGCGACTCCGACGGCGACCACGATGGCCTGGGAGACCACCCGCCGCCCGACTCTGGCTTTGCAGTAGGTCGCATCGACGAACACATACGGATAGGTCGTGCCATCCAGCGGGCGTTGGGTGAAGGCTGCGACGTCGGCATCGAGGTCGGCGCAGATCCGCGAGACCTCCGACTTGGAGATCCCAGTGTCAGCGCCCAGTGCCCGGACCAGGTCATCGACCTTCCTGGTGCTCACGCCGTGGACATAGGCCTCCATGACCACCGCGAACAGTGCCTGGTCGACCCGGCGTCGGCGTTCAAGAAGTGAGGGGAAGAACGACCCCTGGCGCAGCTTCGGGAGCCGCAGATCCAACTGCCCCGCCGTGGTCGTGATGGTCTTCGAGCGAGTGCCATTGCGTTGCGTCACCCGCTCCGGAGTGCGTTCGAACGGCGCCGCGCCGATGAACGCCGCGGCCTCGGCATCGATCAGTTCCTGGTAGAGCTTCTGCGTCGCGGCCCGGACGCGATCGGTGACGTCGGTGTCCTTGAGTTCCCCGAGCAGCTCGAGGAGGGCAGACTGGTCAAGAGCCATCGTGCGATGTGTCCTAATCTATGAGTTCCTTGGTCGGTTCTCACTGACCATCGCACGATGGCTCACCTCATCGAGGCCAACACCGAGAACTACACCACTCCCCGGGACGTCACCGCGCCTTCCCGACCGGTCGTCGAACCGAACCCGAGCCAGGTGTGCCGGTTGCGCCACCAGCACCAGCCCACCTTCGGTGCGTTGCGGCGATCGCGGCCGTCCCGGCCGGTGCCGTTGCTGATCCAGACGGCGGGAGTGCGGGCGTCGTAGGCGCCGTTCGTCTTGCGCAGCCGTGAACCGATCGTCATGAAGCACTGGTTGCGTTCGAGTGCCTCGGGCTGCTGCAGCATCCAGTGGATCCCCTCGGTGAGCAGCAGGGGAGTGCGGTGGTTCGCGGTGAGCTCCGGCAGTGCTTCCTCCGGGCTCCAGTTCGCGAGCTGGTCACCCCGGTCGAGACCGTGGACGAGGTAGATCGCCGCATCCGGGATCTCGACCTGGTAGGGGGTGAACTGGTCGACGTCGGGCATGTCCTCGACGACGAAGCCCGACTTGTCCCCGCGGCGGAGCAGCGGCGCCAGGGCTGAAGCCGGGGCGAGCTCGTGGTGCAGGACGACCAGCGCGTCCTGACGTTCGGGGCCGGCGTGCTGGGCGAACGTGCGGAGCGTGGCGGCGGACAGCCCGGCTGTCTCGGCGACGCCGAGGTCCACGAGGGTCTCGGCCTGGCGGTGCACGGGTGGCAGCTCGAGTGAGTGGGCGGCCGGGGGAGTGTGTGGCATGGACTCTCCTGTCGTCGCTGTGCAACGGAGCGAAGGTACAGTGGTAGTAAGTTTGCTGTCATAGTAGTTATTCCAGTGGGGTGAAGCTCGGTGTCGCTCGGATCGGCTCGTCGTGAGGGTCCGGGGTTGCGGGAGAGTAAGAAGCGGGCCACCCGGCAACAGATCTCCGACCAGGCAACCCGGCTGTTTCTGCGGCACGGCTTCGAGCCGACGACGATCACCGAGATCGCTGCGGCGGCCGGTGTCGCGCCGAAGACCGTGACGAACTACTTCGCCCATAAGGAGGACCTGGCCCTCGACCGGCAGGAGGAATTCGTCGGGTCACTGGCTGCGGCCATCAATGCCCGGCGATCGGGTGAGTCGGCGCTCGCGGCGCTCCGCCGGTCCTTCGACGCTGCGGTGGCCTCCCGGGACCCGGTGGCGGGTTTCTCCGGGCAGGAGTTCGCTCGGATGGTGGCGCGGAGCCCGACGCTCACGGCTCGGCTGCGGCGTTTGCATGACCAGCGTGAGGAGGCGCTGACCGAGGCGCTGGCCGGCGCTGTGAGGGCGAGCGAGGTCGATGTCGAGCTCCGCGCTGCCAGTGCCGTGCTCGGGGCGGTGCACCGGGTGCTGTTCCAGCGTATCCAGGAGCTGACCCTCGCCGGGGAGGGTGTGGATGTGATCGCCGACGTAGTGGCAGCAGATGCCGCGCGGGCCTTCGACCTGCTCGAGCCAGCCTTCGGTGGGTTCGCCGTCGATCCGTGAGTGAGGTGGTGGGCCGGGGCCGTCGACGGCGGTGGTTCGCATCTGCTCGATCGGGCCGCTAGCATGGATGCCGTCTAGGAGACGTCGCATAGTCTGGTCTAGTGCGCATCCCTGCTAAGGATGTGAAGGGGCAACCCTTCCGTGGGTTCAAATCCCACCGTCTCCGCCATTGT
>DXBY01000149.1 GCA_019116305.1 Candidatus Ruania gallistercoris
GGGCGCGGCCCGGGACTGGAGGACACCCGCGCCCAGTTCGGCTTCGACTTCGCCACCGAGGACGCCGACGAGCTGCTCGCCGCGGACATCGACGCCGTCGTGATCTCCACCCCGCACGACCTGCACCACCCGCTCGCTGCGGCGGCCCTGGACCGGGGCCTGCACGTGCTCTGCGAGAAGCCGATGACCCTGCATGCCGAGCAGGCCTGGGACCTGGCCACGCGCGCGGAACGCGCGGGCACGGTGTTCCTGGTCCCGTACGGCTGGAACTACAAGCCGTTCACCGTGGCAGCCAAGGCGCTGCTCGACGGCGGAGCCATCGGGGAGATCCAGTACGTCCTGTGCCACATGGCCTCACCCACCCGCGGCCTGTTCGGCAGCGATCCCACCCACATGCTGCAGCGGTGGAGCTCGGACACCGCCCCGGACCCGAGCACCTGGTCCAGTCCGGAGCACGGTGGCGGGTACGCCCACGGCCAGGTGACGCACTCCTCGGCCCTGCTGTTCTGGCTCACCGGCCTGCGTGCCGCCTCGGTCGCAGGCCGGGTGAGCAACGCCGGTGCCGCCGTGGACCTGTTCGACGCCGGGGTGGTCCGGTTCGAGAACGGCGCGCTGGGTACCCTCTCCGGGGCCGCGACCCTCGCCGACGGCGACCGGTACCAGGTGGACATCCGGCTGTTCGGCACCGAGGGCGTGCTGATGATCGACGCCGAACGGGAACGGGTCAGCCTGAGCCGGTACGACGGCCGCCGCGAGGACGTGCCGATCGCCCCGGAGGAGGGCGACTACGAGTGCCTGGTGCCACCGGGCCGGTTCATCGACTTGATCACCGGCGCGAGTAGCGAGAACAACTCCGACGCCGAGATCGCCGCCCGCTCGGTGGAGCTGATCGATGCGCTGCTGCGCTCCTCGGCCGCTGACGGCGTCGAGACCCCCGTGCACTGACCCCTGCCCCGACCAGCACCCATACCCAAGGAAGCAATGCCTGCCACCTCTGTCCGCAAGATCCTCGACGGCTACCGGGTGATCGACTGCTCGATCGCGATGGCCGGCCCGTTCGCCGCCCAACGTCTGGGCGACCTCGGCGCCGATGTGATCAAGGTCGAGCCGACGAAGGGGGAGTGGCAGCGGTACGCCGCGGCCGGTGGTGCCCAGGGCAACGAGGTGAACGTCTCCTTCCTCTCCCTGAACCGGAACAAGCGCTCCCTCGCCGTGGACCTGAAGTCCGAGGAGGGCAAGCAGATCGTGCGCGACCTGATCGCCACCGCGGACGTGTTCCTGCAGAACTACCGCCCCGGCGTCGCCGCCCGGCTCGGCCTGGACTACGAGACGCTCGCCGAGATCAACCCCGCCCTGGTGTACGTGTCCATCTCCGGCTACGGCGAGGACGGGCCCTACCGGGACCGGCCCGGCCAGGACCTCATCCTGCAGGCGATGACCGGCGCGATGCTCTCCGCCGGCCGCGCCGGTGAACCGCCCACCCCCGCCGGACTGTTCCTCGCCGACGCCGTGACCGCCTCCACCGCCTTCGAGGGGGTGCTCGCCGCCCTGCTGCACCGGGAGCGCACCGGGGAGGGCCAGCTGGTCACCGTGAACATGCTCGATGCGTTGACCACGCTGCAGATGCAGGAGCTGAGCGTGCACACCGTGGGCGGGATGCCGCAGCAGCGCGGCGAGGAGCCGAACGCGCACGTCTACATCCGCGCCCCGTACGGCATCTTCGCCACCAGCGATGGCTACCTCGCGCTCGCCTTCGCGGACCTGGGCACGCTCAGCGAGGTGTTCGACGAACCCTCGTTGGCCGGGCTCGACCCGGAGGAGCACGGCTGGACCCACCGGGACGAGCTGTACGCCACGGTCGCCCGCCACCTGGCCACCGCGTCCACCCAGCACTGGCTGGACGTGCTGCTCGCTGCGGGGGTGTGGGTGGGACCGGTGCAGGGCTACGCCGAGCTGGTCCAGGACCCGCAGATCATCCACAACGGCACCTTCGTCGAGTACGACCACCCCACCGAGGGCCGGGTGAAGACCCCGGGCTTCCCGTACCGGTTCGCCAAGACCCCGCCGTCGGTGGACCGCGGCGCCCCACTTGTCGGCGAGCACACCCGGGAAATCCTCACCGAGCTCGGCATCGACTCCGAGCGGCTCGCAGCACTGGCGGAGTCCGGGGCCGTGGCAGCCACCACCCCGCCGGCGCAGTGACCGACTTCCTCGGACTGACCTGGGACCACCCGCGCGGCCGGAACGCGCTAGAGGCAGCGGCACCCCGGATCGGCGGGCAGGACCGGCTGCACTGGCACGTCCAACCGCTGGAGGGCTTCGAGTCCGCCCCGATCGAGGAGCTCGCCCGGGGCTACGACCTGCTCGTGCTGGACCACCCACACCTCGGCGACGCGCTCGCCACCGACAGCCTGCGGCCGCTGGACGAGCTCTTCGACGCCGAGCAGCTCCGCGCCTGGGAGCAGGCGGCGATCGGGCCCGCGCTCGACTCCTACCGGATGGCCGGGCGGCTGTGGGCGCTGCCGCTGGACGCGGCGACCCAGGTCTCCGCCCGGCGCCCGGACCTGGTGCCGGAGGCGCCGACCATGTGGACCGAGGTCGAGCAGTTGGCCGAGCGCGGCCTGCTCGCCCTGAGCCTCGCGGGACCGCACGCTTTCCTCTCCCTCTGTTCGGTCGCCGTCTCCTTCGGGGATGACCCGGGCAGCACGCCCGGGCAGTTGTTCCAGCGGTCGACGGCGCAGCGCGCCCTGGCACTGCTGGTGCGCCTGGCCAGCCGCGCACCCACAGGATCGGAGCTGCTCAACCCGATCGGCCTGTTGGACCGGATGCGCGATCGCGGCGATATCGGGTACATCCCGCTGGTGTACGGCTACGTGAACTACGCCGCACCAGACCTGGCCTTCGGCCCGGTGCCCACCGACGAGGGTCGGGTGGGGTCCACCCTGGGTGGCACCGGGATCGCCGTCACCCGACGCACCGACCCCACCCCGGCACTGCTGGAGCACCTGCGCTGGCTGTTGCAGGAGCACACCCAACGCACCTTCATCCCCGCCCACGACGGCCAGCCCGGGCTGCGCGCGGCCTGGACCGATCCCGAGGTGGACGCGGCGGCGCACGGCTTCTACTCGGCTACCCGCCACGTGCTCGAGTCCGCCTGGGTCCGCCCACGGCTGCCGGGCTACATCCCGTTCCAGTCCGCTGCCTCGGCAATCGTGCGCGCGGTGGTCGCCGGCGAGCGCCCCGCCGCCGGCGCCCTGGACGAGATCGAGGAACGTTTCGCCACACTCGCCGCCCACCTGCGCAGAGAGGACCTGCTATGACCCTCACCTCCGAGACCGACCTGATCGTGGTCGAGACCACCGGCGCCGTCGCCACGCTGCGGCTGAACCGGCCGGAGAAGCTGAACGCCGTCACCCAGGAGATGAGCAACGCCCTGGTCCGGATCGTCCGGGCGCTGAACGAGGACCCGGCGATCCGCGCCGTGGTCTACACCGGCACCGGCCGCGCCTTCAGCGCCGGATCGGACATCGCCACCCTGGACCAGTACGAGACCCCCTGGCAGTTCCGGAACCGGCGGGATTACTGCGATGCGCTGCGCGAGCTGCGCAAACCGGTGATCGCCGCAGTGAACGGGTACGCCTTTGGTGGCGGGCTGGAGGCGGCGCTGACCTGCGACATCCGGCTCGCCGCGGAGACCGCCACCTTCGCCGCCCCGGAGATCAAGCTCGGCTGGGTGGGTGGCGGCGGGATGTCCCCGCTGCTCGCGCAGTCCGTGGGCGCCAGCAACGCCGCGCTGATGCTGATGACCGGCGACCCGATCGACGCTACCCGTGCCCTGGCCTGGGGGCTGGTCAGCGAGGTGCTACCGGCCGAGGACCTGCTCACCCGGGCCCGCGAGCTGGCGGCCACGATCGCCACCCGGCCACCGATCGCCGCCGAGACGGCGAAGGCGAACCTGCGCGCGTCCTGGAACCTGCCACTGGACCAGGCGATCGGCTACGAGCGGGAGATGCAGGCGATCACCTTCGCCACCGAGGATGCGGCCGAAGGCCGCGCCGCCTTCGCCGAGAAGCGAACCGGTACCTTCCAAGGACGCTGATGCTCCGCCGTCGACCGCCTGTGGATCTGCGCAGGGCGGCGGCCCAGGATGAGGAGAGAGATGACCGAGAGCTGGACCGGCCCGGCCGAGGCCGCACTACCCGAGGACGCTGCGCACGCCCTGCTCGCCGGGCGGGGCTGGCGGCCGGACGTCGACGGACCGGTCGTGGTCGCCTGCCGGGACGGGCAGATCCATGACCTGTCCGGCACCTTCGCCA
The DNA here is from genome assembly GCA_019116305.1 of Candidatus Ruania gallistercoris. GTDB lineage: Bacteria > Actinomycetota > Actinomycetes > Actinomycetales > Beutenbergiaceae > Ruania > Ruania gallistercoris. Next base: position 4,317 of record DXBY01000149.1, read on the forward strand.
CGATGCGGGACCTCACCGAGGCACCCGACCCGGCCGCCGCACTGCGGGCAGCCGACGGTCCCGTGCTGGGCACGCTGGCCGACCTGTGGGTGAACACGAACCCGGACACCCGCGACCCGGAGCAGCCCTGGCTGCTGTCCCCGATCGACCTGCAGGTGGTCAAGGCCGCCGGGGTGACCTTCCCGGTCTCGATGCTGGAGCGGGTGATCGAGGAGCGGGCCGGCGGTGAGGCCGAGTCGGCCAGCGGCATCCGGGAGACGGTGCTCACCGCGCTCGGCGGCGACATCCAGGACCTGGTCCCGGGGTCCGCCGAGGCCGCGCGGCTGAAGGAGGTGCTTGTGGCCGAGGGGCTGTGGAGCCAGTACCTCGAGGTCGGCATCGGAGAAGACGCGGAGATCTTCACCAAGGCGCCGGTGTTGGCCACCGTCGGCAGCGGGGTGGACGTGGGCGTGCTCGCCGACTCGGAGTGGAACAACCCCGAACCGGAGGTGGTGCTGGTGGTCTCCGCCGCCGGCGCGATCGTGGCCGCCACCCTCGGCAATGATGTGAACCTGCGGGACGTGGAGGGCCGGTCCGCGTTGCTGCTCGGCCGCGCGAAGGACAACAACGCCTCCGCCTCCCTCGGCCCGTTCCTGCGCTTCTTCGACGACCGCTTCACCCTGGCCGACGTGCGCGAGGCGACGGTCCAGCTCTCCGTGCACGGCACCGACGAGTTCACGATGACCGCCAGCTCGCACATGGCCCAGATCAGCCGCGACCCGGCCGACCTGGTCCGCCAGGCCAGCGGCGCCCACCACGCCTACCCGGACGGGTTCGTGCTCTACCTGGGCACGATGTTCGCCCCGGTGCAGGACCGGGACGAGGCGGGCCACGGGTTCACCCACCACCTCGGTGACGTGGTGCAGATCTCCTCCCCGCGCCTGGGCACCCTGGTGAACCGGGTGCAACACAGCGAGTCGCTCGAGCCCTGGAGCTTCGGGATCGGCGCCCTGATCAGCAACCTCGCCCAGCGAGACCTCCTCGGAAGGACCCCGTGATGACCACCCTGACCAGCACCGACCCGCGCACCGGCGAGAGCCGGGACACCGACCTGTCCACCACCGGGGCCGACCAGGTCGCCGCGCTCACCGCACAGGCCAGTGCCGCCTTCGACGTCCTCCGCCGGCACCCGCGCAGCTGGCGGGCCGGCCTGCTGCGCGCCCTGGCCGACGGCCTGGAGGCTAACCGGAACTCGTTGGTGGAGGCAGCCCTGAGCGAGACCGGGCTGGCCGAAGCCCGGCTGACCGGCGAGCTGAGCCGCAGCGTCTTCCAGCTCCGGCTGTTCGCCGATGCGGTGGACGAGGGCGGCTACCTGGAAGCGATCATCGACCACGCCGGTCCCACACCGCTGGGACCTGGGCCGGACGTGCGCCGGATGCTGGTGCCGATCGGCCCGGTGGCCGTGTTCGGGGCGAGCAACTTCCCGTTCGCGTTCTCCGTGGTGGGCGGGGACACCGCTTCGGCGCTCGCGGCCGGGAACCCGGTGGTGATCAAGGCACACAGCTCCCACCCGGTCACCTCGCAGCGCTCCTTCGCGGCGCTGGAGCGTGCGGCCACCGCCTATGGCGCCCCGGCCGGTACGTTCGGCATCGTCTATGGCCAGCCGGCCGGGGCCACCCTGGTGGCCGACCCGCGGATCGCCGCTGTGGGGTTCACCGGGTCGTTGTCCACCGGCACGATCCTGCAGCGGATCATCGACGAACGCCCCACCCCGATCCCGTTCTTCGGTGAGCTCTCCAGCCTGAACCCGCTGGTGATCACCCCGGGTGCCGCGGCCGAACGCTCCGCCGAGATCGGCGAAGGGCTGTTCACCTCGGTGACCGGATCCGCCGGGCAGCTGTGCACCAAACCGGGACTGGCGTTCGTGCCCGCCGGGCAGGCCGGTGACGCGCTGGTGGCGGACGTGGTGGCCCGGGCCGAGGCGGCGCAGGCACAGACCCTGCTGAACCAGCGGATCCACACCGCCTTCGACGAGATCCGCACCCGGCTGATCGAGAACGGGCGAGCACGCAGCCTGGTCACCCCGCAGCACGGTGACCAGGGCTTCTCCCTCACCCCGGGCGTCCTGGAGATCGACGCGGCGGAGGTGACCCCCGCCGTCACCGAAGAGGCCTTCGGACCGATGGTGGTGCTGGTGCGCTACACCGGTGCGGACGAGGTGCGCGCCGCCCTGCAGGCGGTCCCGCACTCACTGACCGCGACCATCCACTCCGCCGCTGCGGAGCAGGAGCTGACCACCGAGCTGACCGAGACGGTCAGCCCGCTCGTCGGCCGGATCGTCTACAACGGCTATCCCACCGGGGTACGGGTCTCCTGGGCGATGCACCACGGCGGGCCGTGGCCGGCCACCAACACCCAGCACACCTCCGTGGGGGTGACGGCGATCCGCCGTTTCCTGCGCCCGCTCGCCTGGCAGGACGCACCTGCGCACCTGCTCCCGGCCGAGCTGCGGGACGGCCCCGTGGACCTGCCGCGCCGGGTGAACGGGGAGCTGCAGCTCGCCGGAAGCTGACCCGGAGCGTTTCGCCGCGCCTCGACGGCAGGTAGTAGCGCAGCCCAGCGGTCGCTGCTACGACGGACGGCAAGCAACCGCGTGCCCGGTCCGGTCAGAACACCGACCGGGCGCGCGTGGGTGGTTGCGGATCGGACAGCGTGGGCTGGCCGAGCGGGTGCCGCCGGTCCGCCGCCGGTCGCGGTCCGGTGTCGGTGGCGCCCACCCGCTGCGGCCCCAGGTCCGCGACCGGTGACCCCGGCCGGAGGGTGAAGTCCCGGCCCCGCGGATCAGTGAACTGTGGATCGGCCAGCACCGAGTGCCGGTCCCGGCCGGCCGCCCGCCAGCCGGGGTCCGCACCGCCGCTGAGTGACCATCGGCGCACCTCGTCGGCGTCGGCCGCAGTGGCACCGTTTGCGGCGATCACGGCGTCCTCGGCAGCGGGGGAGTAGTCCCACACCAGGTTGAGGTCGCTGCGCACGTTCAGCGCCACGACGTCGTCATGGCGACCCTCCCGGCCGCTGAACGCCGGCGAGCCGGACCCCACCAGCACATTGTGGGTCAGGGTGAGACCGACATGCTCCTCCGGTCGGCTCACCGTCACCTGGCCTGCGCCGCCGAAGGCGAACAGGTTGTCCCGCACGAGGTTCTCCCGGCCGTAGTGCAGGTGCAGGCACTGGCTGGAGGCGTCGTGGACCGTGTTGCCCTCGATCACCACGTGCGAGGACGCCTCGTCCAGGTAGATGCCCCAGCCGCCGTAGTTGCGGCACCGGACGTCATGGATGTAGTTGCCGCGCACCACAGTGCCGGGGGCGATCCCGAGCAGGTACACCCCACCCATGTCGTTCAGCTCCCCCTGGCCGAGATGGTGCAGGTGGTTGCCCTCGATGAGGTTCCCCACCGAAGCGCTGGGGTGATAGTCCCAGACCCACCCGACGGACACCGCGCTGTAGAAGAAGTCCGAGACCTCGTTGTGCGCCACCACGTGGTGTGCGGCGTGCTGCAGCAGGATCGCCACGCAGCCCGGGTAGGCCCGCCCGCCGGAGCGGATCGTGCAGTCGCTGATCTCGTTGTGGCTGACGAACCCGGGTTCGGCGGCATCGGCCGACCCGCCGGCGCGCAGTGCCCCGGCACCGAGATCGGTGAACGAGGTCCCGGAGACCAGCGTGCCGCGGGTGCCCTCGCCGAGCTCGATCCCGTAGCCGCCGAGGTGCTCCAGCGCGCAGTCGAGCACGACGCAGTCACGTGCGTACTGCAGCTGCACGGCGGCCGGTACCTGGCTCGCGGCCTGCACCTCGGTGCCGTACTCACCCACCCGCAGCAACGGGTCCTCCCGGACCCCGAACGGCAGCCGGGCCGGCGGCGAGGTGGCGAAGTCGGCGTAGGCGAAGCGCACGTGCTCGAACCGGACCTCACGCACCGGGGCGCTCTCCTCGCCGGCCAGGGTCAGGAACGTCGAGATCACCGGGAGCTGCGCCTGCAGCTGGTCACCGGTCTCACCGGGCCGGGGCACGTACAGCACGTGTGGCCCGGCCAGTCCGCAGACCTCGCCGGTGGTGTCCAGGTACCACTCACCCGGCTCCTCGCCGAGCACCTCCACCACGTTGTCCAGGTAGTAGGTGGCGAACGTCTTGGCGGCGTCGTCACGGAGCGCGAACAGGCTGCGGTAGCGGCTGACGATGGTGTTCGTGTCGTACTCGATGCTGGCGATCGGCAGCCGTTCGCTGACCCAGTAGTGCGGGACGACCACCTCGACCCGGTCGGGCTGGGAGAGCACCGGGAGATCGCCGTCGGCGAAGGTGAAGGTGTCCCCGCCGTCGAACATGGTGCCGACCCCGTGCGCGGTCGGGTCGAGCGTGCCGGCACCGGTCAGCTGCAGCCGGCCGGACCGGGGCAGTCGCGGGCGCGCGCGCCGCTCATCGCCGATGTACAGCGCCCGGCCCCCGTGCGCGGGTGCCGGGCAGGCGAGGACCTGGTGGCCGTTGACCGTCACCGGCTGCCACTCGGTCAGCGGCACCGACCCGTCGAAGACCGGGGGATCGGCGGCATCCAGCGCCACGAACGAGGTGAACGAGTCCGCCGGCCCGAGGCGGAGCATCTCGTGGTGGCGGTAGTGGCCGCCGGCAATCCAGACCACGGCGCGCTGGCCGTCTTCCCGCCGGTCGCGGATCAGCGCCATCGCGGTGTGCAGGTCGCCCACCGGGTAGCCCTGGGACCCGTCGCCGTAGCGTGACCCGTTCGGGTGCAGGAACACTTCGATCCTGTTGGTGACCATCTCTCGACTCCAGTGACGATGCGGTGCGCAGTTCCTTCAGGCCCGGAGGCGCGCCCGCTCCTCGGTGACCCGGTGCTGCAGGCCCTCGCCGGCGAGCCAGCGTTCCAGCTCGTCCACCACCAGCCGGCCGAGCCGCTGCTGCTCCAGGCCGACGCTTCCGGCGATGTGCCCGGTCAGCCCGACGTTGGCGAGCTGGTACAACGCCGAGTCCGCCGCCGGTGGCTCCGGCCAGGTGACGTCCAGCACCGCGTACAGGTCCTCCCGGGCGCGGAACACCTCGATCAGGGCGTTCTCGTCCACCAGGGCGCCGCGGGCGGTGTTGATCAGCGTGGCCCCGGTCGGTAGGGCGCTCAGCTCGCGGTGGCCGATCAGCCGGTCGTTCTCACCGGGCAACCAGGGGGCATGGATGCTCACCACCTGGTTGTGGCCGAACAACTCGATCAGGGACTCCGACTGTTGCACATCGGCCTCGGCCGCCTCGGCCTCGCTCAGGTACGGGTCCCAGACGGTGATCTCGTGCCCGAACCGGTGCAGCCCGGCCGCCACCTTACGGGCGATTGAACCGAAACCGACCAGGCCGATCGCTCGCTCATAGATGCCGAGACCGGTGTGCGAGGTCAGCAGGGCGTGCTCCGCCGCCAGGTATGTCTGGGCGCGGTGCTGGCCTTTCAGCGCGAGCACGGTGGTGGCGATCACGAACTCGGCCACCGGGTCGTTGTTCGCCTCAGCCGCCGAGACCAGCTCGATACCGCGCCGCCAGAACGCGTCACTGGTCAGGCGACGGACCGAGCCGGCCGCGTAGAGGACCAGCCGGAGAGCGGGCATCGCCTCGAGCAGCTCGGTATCCAGACGCGGGGTCCCCCAGCCGGTCAGGAGCACCTCGACCTCGGCGAGCCGGGGCGCGCGGCGCAGCTCCTCGGCGCTGGTGTGCATCCCCTCCAGGTCGACCAGGGACTGCAGCCGCGCGAGGTCTCGCGGTGCCAGGACCGACTCCCTGGCGCCGGCGTCGAGCAGCGCGCTGGCGACCGGTGCCGCCGTCACCGCGTACTTCCCGCGGTGGTAACGGCGGGCTGGACCACGGCCAACCGGGCAAGGGCAGCGTCGTCGAGCTCGGAGTGCGGCGGGCGGACCCCGCCGGCCTCGATGCCTTCCCAGCGGAGCAGCTGTTTGATCGTGGAGACGTTGTACCGGCCGCCGTGCTCGGCGCGGAGCGCCTCGATGGGCTCCACGAAGTCGCGCACCAGCGCCTGGAGTGCGGTGAGGTCGCCGTCGGTGGCGGCCCGGTGCACGGCGAGTGCGATGTCCGGGCGAGCATTGGCGATACCGGAGGTGAACGAGGTGACCCCGAGGGCGGCGAAGGACGCCACCGACGACTCCGCGGACCCGTTGATCCAGGTGCACTGCTGCCCTGCCGGGCCGGCCAGCAGCGCGGCCAACGTGTGCAGGTCGGGGCGGGCGTACTTCACCCCGACCACCCCGGGCAGCGCAACGAGCTCGGAAAGGTGAGCGGCGGAGAGCCGGGTGGACCGCAGGTAGAGCACCAGCGGGAGGGCCGCGTCCTCGGCCACCTGCCGGTAGAACCGGACCAGCCCGCTTCCGTCCCCGAACGGGTCGGCGGGTTCGTGCACCATGACGGCGTGGTAGCCGAGGTCGCGGGCAGCCTCGGTCTCGGTCAGCACGGTACCGATCCCGCCGCACACTCCGGCGATCCGGGTCACCGGGTGGTCGGCGGCGGCCACGGCGCGCAGCACGGCCAGGCGTTCGGCCGTCCGCAGCTGCTGGACCTCGGCGGTGTTTCCCAGTGCGGTGAGCACCGGCACCCCGGCAGCTGCGGTCCGGGTGGCAATCTGGGTGATCGTGTCCTCGTCGACCTGTGCGGTGCCGCGGGTGTAGGCGGTGATCAGCACAGCGGTGACCCCCTCGAGCGCGGCCGGAACCCTGCTGCTCATGTGTTCTCCCCTGCGTGTGCGTCGATCTCGATCTCGGAAGACGCTTGCCGCACCTGCGCGGTCAGTCCGCCGTCGACGGTGAGCACCTGGCCGGTGATGTACGCGGCATCGGCAGAAGCGAGAAAGGCGATCGCCCCGGCGACGTCGGCGCCGGTGCCGGCACGGCCGAGCGGGATCGGCGCGACCTCTCCGGCCTGGACCTCCGGATCCAGCCCTTGGAACCGGTCGTTGGAGATGGCCCCCGGGGCGATGGCGTTCACCAGGATGCCGTAGGGCGCCAGCTCGAGGGCCGCTGCCCGGGTGAACGCCTCGATCGCGCCCTTGGTGGCGTCGTAGGCGACGGCGGACCGGTGTGCCTTGCTGGCGCCGACCGAGGAGATGTTGACGACCCGCCCGCCCGTGCCCATCCGGCGCGCGGCGGCGCGGGTGCACAGGTAGGTCCCGCGGGCGGCGACCGCGAACTGCCGGTCCCAGTCGGCCAGGCTGAGCTCGAAGAACGGCACGCGGCCCATCATCGGCAGCGCGGCGTTGTTCACCAGCACGTCGATCCCGCCGAGGTCCTCGGTGATCCGGGTGAGCATCTGCTCCACCTGGTCCGGGTCGGAGACGTCCGCCGGCACCGCGATCGCGGTCTGCCCGGCGCCAGTCAACTCGGCAGCGAGCTCATCCGCCTCCCCGGGCACCACGGAGTTGATCGCCACCTGGGCGCCCTCGGCCGCGAACCGTTCGACGATGGTGCGGCCGATGTTGCGCGAGCCGCCCGTGACGAGCACCCGGGTGCCGGCGAAGCGAGCGGGCTGGGTCACGGTGTGCTCCCGGTGCGGTCGATGATGGCGCTGGTGGCGACCGGTTCCCACCGCAGTGGTCCGGCTGCCTCGCGGAGCCGCTCGGGGTCGATCTCCACGCCGAGACCCGGGCCGGCCGGCGCGCGGAGCCGACCGTCGGCGTAGGTCACCGGGTCGGTGACCACGTCCGAGCGGTAGAGCAGCGGACCGACCGGATCGCTGGCCACGGTGACACAGCCGGTGGCCACGCCGAGGTGAGCGGCGGCGGCCGTGCCGATCGACAGTTCCTGGGTGGTCCCGATCAGGCAGTCCAGACCGGCCGCCTCGGCAATCGCGATCACCCGCTGTGCCGGGGTGATCCCGCCGAGGGCGAACAGTCCCACGTTCAGCACGTCCACGGCACGGGCGGAGACCAGCCGCAACGCTCCGGGGGCGTCGTAGACATGTTCGCTCACCGGGACCAGCGCACGACGGCGTACCTCGGCCAGTCCCTCCAGGTCACCCTCGCGGGCCGGGGCCTCCACCAGGGCGTAGTCCAGGTCCAGGGTGCGCTCGATGAACCGGACCGCCGCAGTGGCCTCGAGCAGGTTGGAGAAGTCCAGGGACTTGATCGCCACCCGGTCACCGAACTGGGTGCGCAGTGAGCGCAGGAACAGTTCGTCCAGCTCCAGGTCGCCGCCGACGTAGACCCGGAACATCTCGAAACCCTGGTCCAGCCGCGCCGCGACCTGGTCCAGGTTCGCCTCGACGTCGGCATGGCTGCGCGCCCGGAAGACCGGGTAGGCGACCGGGAGGGAGTCCCGGACCCGGCCGCCGAGCAGGTCGGCCACGCTCCGCCCGGTGACCTTGCCGCGCAGATCCCACAGGGCGGTGTCCACCCCGCAGCGGATCACGGCTCCCTTGTCGTACAGCGACCCGGCTGATGGGAACGCTTCGGTGAGCAGCCGATCGATCTGGTTCGCGGCCCAGAGGTCCACACCCGTCAGCATCGCGTTCAGCGTGGCGGCCAGGTCCTCGATGTCGGGGTGGAACCGTGGCAGGTGCTGGAAGTCGGACATCTCCCCGATGCCGGTGGGGCCGTCGTCGGTGTCCAGCTCCACGATCACGTGCCCGCAGACCAGCCCGGTGGTTCTGGCGACGTTCACTGCGGTGAGCCGCACCTGGGTGATGGTGGTCATCCCTGTCCTTCGTCGAGGCTGCGTAGAAGCGCCGCCGCCGCCGTCGTGATGTGCGTGCGGAGAACGTGGGCGGCAGCGTCCGCGTCGCCTTGCTGGTAGCGCTCCAGGAGCTCGCTGTGCTCGGCGTACTCGCTCTCGTAGGTGGCCTCGGCACGCCAGCCGGCGGTGGCGATGAACGTGCTCAACGCCTGCAGCTTGTCGAGGAAGTCGATGAGCAGGTCGTTGCCGCACTCGACGTACAGGGCCCGGTGCAGCTCGCGGTTCTTCAGCCCGAGCCCGGCGGTGTCGTCGGCGGCGATCAGCGCGGACGTCTCGGCGAGCAGCTCCTGGGCGCGGGGGTGCGGGGCACTGCCGCGCACGGTGATCGCCAACCGCACCGCCTCCGGTTCGACGGCGATCCGTGCGTCGGTCACGTCCCGCACCACTGCCGCATCCAGCACCCGCACCCGGATGCCCTGATAGGCGGTGGCGACCACGAGGCCGCTGGACTGCAGCTGTTTCAGCGCCTCCCGGATCGGCGTCTTGGACACGCCGAGCATCGCGGACAGCTCCCGCTCGACCAGCGGCGTGCCCTGCGGGAGGCGGGCGTCCAGGATCGCCGCCTGGATCACGTCCCGGACCTGGTCGCCGCGCGAGATCGGCTGACCGAGTGCCAGCGGTGACGTCGACGTCCCCGTCGCGGGCGATGAAGGTGCCATGGCCGGTATCGAACCATACCGGTCATTCAGATCGCAAGATATTGTATCTGGTATCGCACGATGCTACCTTCGGCTGTCGACCCCCACCCAGGAGCCGCAGATGTCAGTGCCGACCGTCCACACGATCGCCGTAGCCGAAGATGCCGGCCCGGCGACCCGGTACGGTCTCGATCTGCTTACCGCGGCGTTCGAAGAGACCGGCCTACTGCTCCAGGGGAAGGCGCGCGAGCTCGGCAGACAGATCGACCGGCCCGGGGACGACGGATCGGTGCTGGTGGTCCTCGGCGTGCGGACGACGCCGGCGATCGCCGAGCTGGAACGCCAGGAGTGGCTGCTGTACACCCGGGGCGAGCCGGGCCCGAACGGCTACTGCGTGACGATGATCCCCGGCCGGGTAGTGGTGGTCACCGGCGCCGACGACGCCGGTGTGCTCTACGGCTGCCAGGAGCTCGCCCGGATGGTGCGCGAGCACGGGCAGATCCCCCGTGACCTGGACCGGGCCGAGACGCCCGATCTTGAGTGGCGCGGGCCCGCCATCGGGCTGCAGCTCACCGAGGTGGAGCCGCCCCGGCAGGTCTATGAGTACCCGATCACCCCCGACCGGTTCCCCTGGTTCTACGACCGGGACCTGTGGCTGGAGCTGCTCGACACCCTGCTCGAGCAGCGGGCGAACGTCATCTACCTGTGGAGCGGGCACCCGTTCGCCTCGTTCGTGCAGCTGGCCGAGTTCCCCGAGGCGCTCGAGGTCACCGAGGACGAGCTGGCAGCGAACCGGGCGGTGCTCGCCTGGCTGGTCGAGGAGGCCGGTCGGCGGGGGATCCGGCTGCTGCTGATGTTCTACAACATCCACATCCCGCTGCCGTTCGCCGAACATCACCAGATCCCGTTGCACCAGCCGCGGCCGACCGAGCTGACCAGCCGGTACACCACTGCCACGCTCGCAGCGTTCGTGGCCGACTTCCCCGAGGTGGGGCTCTACGTCTGCCTCGGTGAGGTGCTGCAGGGAGACCTCTACGGCGTCGAGTGGTTCACCGAGACGATCCTGCCCGGGGTGGAGGAAGGTCTGCGCGCCACCGGCGCAGCACCGCCGCCGATCCTGCTCCGCGCGCACTCCCTCGACCCCCAGCCGGTGATCGAGGCCACCGGGGAGCGCTACCCGGCCCTGCACACCGAGGCCAAGTACAACGGCGAGTCGCTGACCACCTGGACCCCCCGGGGGAAATGGCAGAAGCTGCACCGTTACCTGGCTTCGCTGGGCGGGACGCATGTGGTGAACATCCACATCCTCGCCGACCTCGAACCGTTCCGGTACGGCGCGGTGACCTTCATCCAGCGCAGCGTCTCGGCGATCCGGCACCGACTCGGCGGGCGTGGTCTGCACCTGTACCCACTGTTCTACTGGGAGTGGCCCCTCTCCCCGGACCGTGCCGAACCACGGCTGCGTCAGGTGGACCGGGACTGGCTGTGGTTCGCCGCCTGGCACCGGTACGCCTGGAAGGCCGACCGGGACCACGATGCCGAACGCGAGTACTGGACCCGCCGCCTGGCCGAGCAGTTCGGCACCGAGGCCGCCGGCGCCGCCGCTCTGGAGACCTACGAGGCGATGGGGCAGGTGGCCCCGCAGCTGGTGCGCCGGCTCGGCATCACCGAGGGGAACCGCCAGACGCTCAGCCTCGGGATGACGCTCGGCCAGCTCACCAACCCGCGCCGGTACCGCGCGTTCGCCGATCTCTGGGAGTCGCACGCACCGGCCGGTGAACGGCTGGAGCAGTTCGCCGCCACTGAGGCCGCCGGCGAGGTGCACGTCGGGGAGACCCCGCTGGACGTCGTCGACGCCGCCCGGCACTTCGCGACCAAGGCGCTCGCCGCTGTGACGGCCGGCCAGGCGAGTGTGCGGACCAACGAGGCGGAGTACCAGCGTCTGCACTCGGACGCCCGAGCGATCGCCCTGATCGCGGACTTCTACGATCTGCGGGTGCGTGCCGCCGTCGAGATCCTGCGGGCGCGGTGCGCGCACGAGGGCGACTACCTGGCGATCCTGCCCCGGCTGCACACTGCGATCGACCTGGTCGAGCGCAGCGTGGCCGTCTACCGGGAGCTGGCCGCGCTGACCGAGGTCACCTACCGGTACGCGAACAGCATGCAGACACCGCAACGAAAGGTCCCCTTCCCGAACGGCAAGGAGTATGGGCACTGGCGGCAGTGCCTGCCGGAGTACGAGGGCGAGCTGGACAACCTGCGCGCCAACGCCGACCTCCTGGCGGCCGGGCAGCTGCCGCCCGCACTGGTCCGGCGGGAACAGGCCAGCGAGCCCTTCGACGAGATCGAGCTCACGCTGCACTCCGAGGGTGCGGAGAAGTTCCACGTGGCCGAGGGGGCCGCGCTGTTCGCCGGCGGCGCAGGCACGGTGCGGGTGTGTGCGGCGGAAGTCGATGGCCTGACCGGCGTCCGGTTCGACAAGGCCACCGCCGTGGCCGGAGCGGTCACCGTGGACTTCTCCCTGGCCGAGGCCGGGCACCTGCTCGTCGGCTACTTCGCCGGCAGCGGCCCCGAATGGCTCAAGGTGCCGGATCTGGAGACGAACACGCACGCTGACGATCGCGGCGGGCTGACTCCGGTGCTGGTGACCGGGCTGAGCGTGGACTGGCATCCCACCGTGGACGTGCACGCGTTCCGCTACGAGGCCGGCCGGCACACCTTCGCCCCGGGGACAGGTGCGTACGTGATCCTCGGTGCGGTGCCCGACGGCCAGCAGTTCACCGGACGTGTGGTCCAACCCCTGGAAGAAGGCACGGACACGTTCGACTGGCTCTACGAAGACCCTCGACCGGCAGCAACCAGGAGCTGATCATGACCTCTCCGAGCAGCAGTGCCCGCGATGCGGCGGCCAATCCGTTCGACGCCCACCACTTCGACTACTCGCCGTGGTTCTTCTGGAAGGACGCCACCGAGGCTCAGCAGCGCGAGCAGCTCGACCTGCAGGCGCAGTACAGCAGCTCGCAGCCGGACGTGCGTCTCGATAAGCACTGCTTCCTCTCCCCGTTGGCTGCGATCCAGCTGGACCGGCTGCACCTGCAGAAGAACTGCTACATCGCCGCACACGCCTACCTCACCGGCAGCCTGGTGACCGGGCCGCACTGCACGATCAACCCGTTCACCGTGGTCCGCGGGGACATCACGCTCGGGCATTCGGTCCGGATCGGTGCGCATACCTCGCTGCTGGCCTTCAACCACACGATCACCGACCCGGAGGTGGCGGTCTTCCGCCAGCCGATCACTGCCCGGGGCATCGTGGTCGGCGACGACGTCTGGATCGGGTCGCACGTGGTGGTCCTGGACGGTGTCACGATCGGCGACCGGGCCGTGGTGGCGGCCGGGGCGATTGTCACCAAGGATGTGCCCAGTGGCGCGATCGTCGCCGGGAACCCGGCCGCGGTGAAGAAGTGGCGGGTCCCCGATGCGGCGCCCATCGGCGCGCAGGACCCCGGCGTGGGTGGGCAGCAGGTACCACTCCCGACTGCTCCTGGCGCCCAGGACGCCGAGCTCCTCGCCGAACAGGTCGCCGCGTTCGACCATCGTGCCCGCGAGGAGGCGGAGGAGATCCTCGACCGCAGCTGGGACTCCTCGATCGCCGACGGGCGGTATGTCGACGCTCCGGGCGAGGCGCCCTCGGTCCGGGCACACTGCGACGCGATAGAGATCGCCGCCTACCTGCGCGCCGACGTCCCACCGCAGCTCGACCGGGCCGAGCACATCCGCCGGTTGGCGGCGCTGCAGAATCCCGACTCCGGGATGATCGCCGCCTTCGACGAGCACGGCCGCAGTGGCCCGCCAGTGCTCGGCGTCCATGACGACCAGGCGAACTACCACGTGCTCTGCGTGGGTTATGCCCTCGGGCTGCTCGGTTCCTCCTTCACCCACCCGATCCGGGCCGTGCAGGAGCTCGGCAGCGACCAGCTGCTCGCCGAGCTCAGCGCCCAGCCGTGGCAGGGCCGCCCGTGGCGCAGTGGGCACTTCGTGGACATGGTCGGCACCGCGCTGCTGTGGAACCGCCGCAGCGGTGCGTCCGGTACCGACGTCACTGCTGCGGCGCTGTTCGGCTGGTTGCAGACCCACGTCGATCCCCGGACCGGGATGTGGGGCACGCCGGACCCGCGCAGCGGCGCACTGGAGATCGTGAACGGCTTCTACCGTGCCTCCCGGGGCACCTATGCCCAGTTCGGGATGCCGCTGCCCTACCGGGAGCAAGTCGTGGACACGGTGCTGCAGCACGCCCGGAACGCGCGGTTCTTCGCCCGCGACCGGCAGAACGCCTGCAATGTGCTGGACGTTGCCCATCCGCTCTGGCTTGCCAGCCGGGAGCACGACTACCGGCAGCCGGAGATCCAGGCGCTGGCCCGCACCCTGCTCCGCGACGCCCTCGCGCACTGGCAGCCCGGGCGTGGGTTCGCCTTCGCCGCACCCACGGACACCGGCCGCGATCCGGCCGCCGAACGGCCGGGGCTGCAGGGAACGGAGATGTGGCTGGCGATCATCTGGTTGCTCGCCGACCTGGCCGGGGTGGCACGCAGCCTGAGCTACCGTCCCGCCGGCATCCATCGGCCCGAGCCGGCGGAGCTCTTGCTCCCCTGATCCAGAAAGATACCGACGATGTCCGATCCAAACCCTCTCGATATCGCCTCACCCCCTGGAACGAGCGGAGAAGCACTGATGCGGTCCCCGAGCTGGAACGACGGGCCGGGCTGGCACCGTGCGGAGGAGATCGTCCACCGGGTGCAGGCGCCGACGTTCCCGGACCGGGACTTCGCGGTGGAGGACTTCGGTGCCCTCGGCGACGGTGAGACCGACTGCACCGCGGCGATCGCCGCTGCCATGCACGCCGCCCACGAGGCCGGCGGAGGGCGCGTGGTGCTGACCGAGGGCACCTACTGCACCGGGCCGATCCAGCTGCTGAGCAACACGAACCTGCACGTGCGCGAGGGTGCCACCGCTCTGTTCTCCACGGACCCGGACCGCTACCTGCCCCTGGTGGCCACCCGCTGGCAGGGCGTGGAGGTGATGGGCTACTCGCCGTTGGTCCGAGCCGCCGACGCCGAGAACGTGGCGATCACCGGGACCGGGACCCTGGACGGCGGTGCAGCGAACGAGAACTGGTGGCCCTGGTCCGGTCGGTCGATCTACGGCTGGCGGGAGGGGATCGTGGCGCAGGAGGACGACTGGCCCGCGCTGCTCGACCTGGTCCGCCGAGGCATCCCGCCCGAGGAGCGGTTGGTCGGGCCCGGTTGGCGCTTCCGGCCGAACATGATCGAGTTCCTGCGCTGCCGCAACGTCTGGATCCAGGGCGTCACGGTGCGCCGCTCCCCGATGTGGGTGATCCACCCCGTGCTCTGCACCGGGGTACTGGCCGAGGACATCACCGTGATCAGCCACGGCCCGAACAACGATGGCTTCGACCCGGAGTGCTGTACCGACGTCGTCATCCGGCGGTGTCACTTCGACGTCGGTGACGACTCGATCGCGATCAAGTCCGGACGCGAGGACGACGGCGAACGGGTCGGGGTGCCGAGCCGGAACATCGTGATCGAAGAATGCACGATGACGATGAAGTACGGCGCATTCACCATCGGCAGCGAGCTGACCGGCGGCGTCAGCGACGTGTACGTGCGCAACTGCCGGATCGGCGGTCCCGGTCTCTACTACGGCCTGTACATCAAGACCAACGCCGCCCGGGGCGGCTATGTCGAGAACGTCTACGTCGACGGTGTCGAGGCCAGTCACCTGCAGCGTGAGCTGATCAGCTGCAACCTCCACCGTGGTGAAGGTCTGGATGGCCCGCGGACGCCGGTAGTGCGCAACATCGACATCCGGAACGTCCGGCTCGGCCAGGCCAAGCGTGCGCTGCACGTGGCGGGCTTCGCCCACAGCCCGGTCACGGACCTGCGGATCACCGACTGCGTCTTCGAGTCGATGACCGAAGAGGACGCCGTCAGCGACGTCGTCGGCCTGGTGCAGACGAACGTGACCCGAGGGGGCCCGACCGAGGGGGCGCCATCGTGACCGCCACCCCCGGCGGGATCATCTAGTCCTACCGGGTGGCCCCGGCTCCTCGATCCCGCAGTACTCCTATGCCCCGGTGATCAGCCTGTTCGCCTCGGTGAACACGCTGATCATGCAGGTGCCGGTGAACTGGTTAGCACGACCTAGCGCATATCAACTACTGAATGAATTGATATGCACGACGGCGTTGACAGGGGAGCGCTTGGTGCGGCAAGGTAGGAGCGCAAAGGCAGGCAGTAGTGAATAGACATGCAGGACTGGAGGTCCTGATCAGACCGAGGAGCGGGATGGCCCAGGACTCACGGCGACGCCGGGTGATCATCAACACCGATGCGAAGAACGAGGCGGACGACCAGTTCGCGATCGTGCATGCCCTGCTCTCCCCGACGCTGGACATCCGCGGGCTGGTGGCCGCGCACTTCGGGGACCACCGGTCCACGCAGAGCAGGGCCGACAGCCGAGCCGAGATCGACCTGCTGCTCGATCTGCTGCAGCTGGACCACGAGGTTCCGGTGGCGGACGGCGCCGATCACCAGCTACCGGGCCCGGCCGCCCCGGTGGACTCACCGGGCGCCCGGCTGATCATCTCCGAAGCGCACCAGGAGGCCGACGGCCCGCTCTACCTGGCCTTCCTCGGTCCGCTCACCGACATGGCCAGCGCGCTCCTGCTGGACCCGAGCATCGCCGAGCGTGACCTGGTGGTGATCTGGATCGGCGGGCACCACTACTACGACCCCACCGCGCCGGTCGAGCCGAAGGTCGAGTTCAACCTCGGTAAC
>DXBY01000150.1 GCA_019116305.1 Candidatus Ruania gallistercoris
TCTTCGCCTCGAGCTCCTGGCCGATGTACGGCTGGAGGTCGCGCACGCGGCGCATCTCCACCAGGGAGGCGGGCAGGAAGCCACGCAGGCCGATGTCAACGATGAGGCCACCCTTGACCACCTCGATGACAGAGCCGGTGACGACGCCGTCTTCTTCCTTGATCTTCTCGATGGTGCCCCAGGCGCGTTCGTACTGCGCACGCTTCTTGGACAGCAGCAGGCGACCCTCCTTGTCCTCCTTCTGGAGGACGAGGGCCTCGACCTGGTCTCCGACGGTGACGACCTCATCGGGGTCGACGTCGTGCTTGATGGAGAGCTCGCGGGAAAGAATGACGCCTTCGGTCTTGTAACCGATGTCGAGGAGAACCTCGTCACGGTCGACCTTGACGACCGTACCCTCGACGATGTCACCGTCATTGAAGTACTTGATGGTCGCGTCGACGGCTGCGAGGAATTCCTCTTCCGAGCCGATGTCGTTGACCGCGACCTGCGGGACGTTCGTCGGGGCCGGGCTAGTGATAGTCATACGGTGTTGGACTCCGTTGCGGACAGGGATAGAAGGGACTTGCGGACAGGGCACGCGCGACGCCGACGGCCGGCCGCAGCAGCAAGCCCCGGATTCGCCCTGCGTTGTTGCGCCGCATCGAACCGGTCCATCTTGCCGCCACCGTCTGGGCACAGGAGCGCACGAGTAACCGCAACTACCCTACCGCGCCCGGAGTCGAGATCACAATGCGGACGACGGGATCGTTGTGGGATCCCTCACTCGCCGACCGGGAGGGATACTGGCGGGGTGCAGGATCGCGAGGACGCCGGTCGGGGTGAGCCGCCGGCCGAGGCCGGATACCGGGACGTGGACGGCCAGCAGGCCGCCGCTGCGACCATCAGTTGGTGGAGCCACAGCGCTGCGGAGTACCTGGCCGAGCACGGCAGCTTCCTGGGGCCTGCGGACTTCTGCTGGTGTCCGGAGGGAGTGCGGGAATCCGAGGCGCACCTGCTCGGCGACCTGGAGCTGCTGCGCTCCCGCCAGGTGCTCGAGGTGGGCGCCGGTGCCGCCCAGTGCTCGCGCTGGCTGCGCGGGCAGGGGGTGGAGGCGCTGGCCACCGAACCGGCCGCCGGGATGGTCGCGGCCGCTGCCGAGCTGGATGCGGCGACCGGGATTCCGGTGCCGATGGTGCAGGCTGACGCCCGGGAGCTGCCACTGGCCGATGCCTGCGTCGACGTGGTGTTCACTGCCTTCGGTGCGCTCAGCTTCGTCCCGGACACCCGCCGGGTGCACGCCGAGGTGGCCCGCGTGCTGCGCCCGGGCGGTCAGTGGGTGTTCTCGGTGACCCACCCGCTGCGGTGGGCCTTCCCGGACGATCCGAGCGCCGCCGGGTTGACCGCGCACCGCTCCTACTTCGACCGGCGCCCGTACGTGGAGTCCGACAGCGGCGGCCGCCCGCTGTACGCCGAGTACCACCGCACGATCGGTGACCACGTGCGCGACGTCGTCGGGGCGGGGTTGACGATCACCGACCTGATCGAACCCGAGTGGCCGGCCGAGAACACCAACGTGTGGGGCGGCTGGGGACCTGAACGCGGCGCCCTGCTGCCCGGGACGCTGATCGTGCGCGCCGAGCTTCGCTGAGGCCGGCCCGCCGGCCCCTCCTCAGTGACCGGCGTCGCGCCAGTTGCTGCCGGTGCCCACGGACACGTCCAACGGCACGGCCAGCTCCGCGGCACTGCCCATCTGCTCGCGCAGCACCTGCTCCACGGCCTCGGCCTCACCGGCGGCCACCTCGACCACCAGCTCGTCGTGGACCTGCAGCAGCAGCCGGGACTGCAGACCCTGGGAACGCAGCTCGCGGTCCACCCCGATCATCGCCAGCTTGATGATGTCCGCGGCACTGCCCTGGATCGGCGCGTTCAGCGCCATCCGCTCGGCCATGTCCCGGCGTTGCCGGTTGTCGCTGTTCAGGTCCGGCAGGTACCGGCGCCGGCCGAGGATGGTCTCGGTGTACCCGGACCGGCGGGCCTCCTCCACCACGGAGGCGAGGTAGTCCCGGACCCCGCCGAAGCGGACGAAGTACTCCTCCATCAGGGAGCGGGCCTCCGCGGTCTCGATCTTCAGCTGCCGGGACAGACCGAACGCACTCAACCCGTAGGCGAGCCCGTAGCTCATCGCCTTGATCTTCGAACGCATCGGGGCCGTGACCTCCGCGGGGGCGACGTCGAAGACCCGGGAGCCGACGAAGGAGTGCAAGTCCTCACCGGTGCGGAACGCCTCGATCAACCCCTCGTCCCCGGACAGGTGCGCCATGATCCGCATCTCGATCTGGGAGTAGTCCGCGGTGAGCAGCTGCTCGTACCCGTCGCCGACGACGAAGGCGGCCCGGATCCGCATCCCTTCCTCGGTGCGGATCGGGATGTTCTGCAGGTTCGGGTCCGCCGACGACAGTCTCCCGGTCGCCGCGATCGTCTGCGAGTAGGTGGTGTGGATGCGCTGGTCCGGGGCGACCGTGCGGAGCAGACCCTCCACGGTCTGCCGCAGCCGGATCTGGTCCCGGTGGGTGAGCAGGTGCTCCAGGAACGGGTGCTCGGTCTTGACGAACAGGTCCGCCAGCGCGTCCGCGTCGGTGGTGTACCCGGTCTTGGTCTTGCG
>DXBY01000151.1 GCA_019116305.1 Candidatus Ruania gallistercoris
CTCGCCGACCCGGTATCCAGAGCCCCTGCTCCCTCGGCCGACCTGTGCTGTGCCGGGATGGTGGGATCGGCGGATGGTGGACGGATGGATGGTCGACAGGGCGGAGGTGCTGGCGGGACGCCAGGCGGGGCTGATCAGCTATCGGTAGGTGTTGGACGGAGGTTTGTCGCGACGTGATCTTCGCCAGCTCCTCACGATCGGTCGCTGGCACCGCCAGACTCGCGGGGTCTATCGCACACCGGTGCTGCCACTGACGGATCGGTACGACATGGCCCGGCATCGAGCAGCGTGGACCGGCCTGCCCCCGATCTCTCACCCAGTTCGTTAGATAGCACAGTGCGCGAATCTTGACAACGGCTAGCGCAATCACCCGGAAAGCGCATACCATCGTCGCCACAGTGTTGTGAATGCGCTTTCCACGGGGAGGACAAAGATGTCAGCACAACGATGGCAGCCAGCAATGAGGTCGCTGGCAGCTGCAGGAGTGGCTGCGGTGCTGGGCGTAGGTGCCCTGGCCGCACCGGCAACCGCGGACGAGCACAGCTTCACCGAGCTGCTCGACTTCGAGGACTACACCCGCGACGGCCTGGACGGACAGGACGGGTGGTCGGCCACACCGGCGGCCCAGGTGATCGCGGACCCGTTGAACGGGAACAACCAGGTGCTGGAGATGGTCGGCGGGTCGAACTCGGCGCACCGCGCCATTCCGGAGATCGCAGACGGTGAGACCGGCACTGTGTTCTTCCGGTTCCTGCGCACTGAGACCGTGGACACCTCCTTCGGTATCACCGACGTCGATGAGCCGTCGACCTACGCGGACAGCCGTGCCTACGTGAACAACCAGAACGACGACACCATGCTGGTCCGCGACGGCGGCCAGTTCACCCCGGTGGGCCACTGGGCCCAGGACACCTGGCAGTGCGTGTGGATCGTGGCGGACAACGCCGCCGACGAGGTGGCCGTCTACAGCCAGGGCGGGTCGTACGAGGAGATCACCCGCCTGCCCGAGGGTGCTGAGGAACAGTTCGACTTCCGGGAGAGTGTCTCCGGCGCCCTGGACCGGTTCTTCTGGATCAACGGCGCCAGCAGCGACGGTCAGCTCGCCCTGGACGACGTCGCGATCGACACCGAAGGAGAGAACCTCACCAACCCGACCGGGAACCCGGCCGACTGCGCCTACACCGGCGATCAGGAGCAGCCACTGCTGAACCCGTTGCCCGACCCGGCGCTGTCCACCCTCGGTATCGAGGTCACCGAGCTGGCCCAGCTCCCGGAGTCGGAGACCACACCGGAGACCCAGGACCAGCGGCTGATCCGACACAACCGGATCACCCACCTGGACGAGGTCCCCGACGACTCCGGGCGCCTGATGGTTCCGGACATGAACGAGATCCTCTACCTGGTGGACAAGGAGTCCGGCGAGTACGTGCCGTACCTGAACGTCCGTGAGCAGTTCGTGGACAACTTCCACAACCATGCCGGGCTGGGCACCGGTTTTGGGTTTGTGGAGTTCCATCCGGAGTTTGCCGAGAACGGGATCTTCTACACCGTGCACACCGAGGGCGGCAGTGCGCTGACTGAGGACGAGCCGGACTTTCCCGCCTATGGCAACACGGCGTTCCACAGCGTGATCACCGAGTGGACCGCCACCGATCCTGCGGCCGAGACCTTCGAGGGCACCAGCCGGGAGCTGATGCGCTTCCCGTTCGCCGGTCGGGTGCACACGGTGCAGCAGATCGCCTTCAACCCCACGGTGGAGCCCGGCGATGCCGACTACGGCAACCTGTACATCCTCGTCGGGGACGGCGGGAACGGCGTCGGAAACGGCAACCCGCAGGATCTGGCCACCCCGCAGGGCACGATCATGCGGATCGACCCGCTCGGAGAGGGCAGCGAGAACGGCGAGTACGGCATTCCCACGGACAACCCGTTTGTCGACGAGCCGGATGCACTCGGTGAGATCTACGCCGTCGGGATGCGCGATCCGCACCGGATCAGCTGGGACACCGGTGGCGACAATGCGATGTATCTGGGCCACATAGGGGAGTGGCAGGTCGAGTCGGTCTACGAGGTGCAGCCCGGGGACAACTTCGGCTGGTCCGAGCGCGAGGGCTCGTTCCGGGCGGAGAACCGGCAGATCTTCCCGCTGCCGGCCGATGACGCTGACTATGGCTTCACCTACCCGGTGGCGGCCTATGACCACAACCGCGACCCGGGCCAGACCGGCGACGCCGGCGTAGCGCTCAACGGCGGGTTCGTCTACCGCGGCGAGATCCCCGAGCTACAGGGCAGGTACCTGTTCACGGACCTGGTGCGTGGCTGGGTGCTCTCCGCCGACTCCGAGGACATGGTTCGTAACGACGGCGACATCGAGGACTTGGCCACCATCGAGGAGCTGCGGGTCTTCGTCGACGGCGAGGAGACGACGTTCCAGGAGCTGGTCGGCGATAGTCGGGTCGACCTGCGCTTCGGCTCCGACGCCGACGGTGAGCTGTACCTGGTCGCCAAGGCGAATGGGAAGATCTGGAAGGTCACCGGGGCGCGTACGGTCAGCGCCGGGTCGCCGATCGTGCTTCCGGAACTGGCCGAGAACGTGGTGGCGCACTACGACTTCGACCACCCGGTCGAGGGCGCAGCGACCTTCGAGGCGGACCAGGGCACCTCTGGGACCGAGATCGAGCTGGTCAACGGCGGTGTCGAGATGCGGGTGGCGGACGCTGCCTACCCGGGTGCCGGCGAGGCGCTGCAGACCCAGCAGATGAGTCCGACCGAAGCCTCCAACGATGACTGGAAGGCCGGTGTCCACAACGAGGGAGGGGTGGAGTCGTTGGCCGGTTTGGCCGGCGTGGACGCCACCTCGGTGATGGGCTGGTTCAAACCGACGGGTCTGCACCCGGCGCTGAACAGCAATACCGAGGACCCCGACGACCGGTACAACGCGATCGGTCTGGCCGGCGTGCTGACCGGCGACTCCGACGGACACGCGGTACGTGCCCTGCTGGAGGTGATCGAGGTGGAGGGCGAGCTGCGCCTGGTCGGTCTGGCCCGCCGGGTCGACGGCGAATCCTCCTGGACCTATGCGGCGAACCTGCCGTGGGAGGACATCTTGGAACGGGGCGAGTGGGTGCACCTGGCCGCCACGTTCGACTTCGCGGCTGGTGAGATGCAGCTGTACATGAACGGTGAGCCGCTCGAGGGCGACTACACCAACCCGGACAACCCGTGGGGTGAGGGCTCCACCTCACCGAGCAACCCGGCTGGGATCAAGATCGGCGGCAGCTTCCCGCAGAACAACCGGGAGGCGAACCCGTTCAACGGCCGGATGGATGACCTGATGTTCCTGGACACCGCGCTCACCCCGGAGCAGGTGGCCGGGCAGTATGCGATGTTCGGCGCTGAACCGGTGGACCCACCGGAGCCCCCCAGCTGTTCCTTCGACGCCGAGCTGACCGATCTGATGGCGGGGGAGAACTGGCAGCCGCGGACTCCGGAGCTGTGGGAGTTCCCCGGTGAGGAGATCGTCCTGGCCGAGGCAGGCAGCGACCCGGGCGACGGGATCCGGCGTCCGTTCGAGTACGCGACGCTGAACTCGGAGCCGTTCGGTTCGGTGCAGCTCGAGGCGGAGGTCCGCCTGGACGAACCGGCGTCGGTGAACAACCGGGACATCATCCTGGTCTTCGGCTACCAGTCGGACACCGAGTACTACTACGCACACCTGTCCCAGGACAACACGATCTACGCCCACAACGGCATCTTCAAGGTGGACAACGCCGACCGGGAGCGGATCGATGATCAGTGGGACGGCAGTGTGGGTGCACCGCCGGCGGTGACCGACGAGGAGTGGCATGGCGTACGCCTGGTGCACTGCGCAGAGACGGGTGAGATCGCCGTCTGGATGGACGGTCTGGACCGGCCGCTGCTGACCGCCACCGACGACACCTTCGACTCCGGTCTGGTGGGCTTCGGTTCGTTCGACAACATTGGGCGGATGCGGGACCTGACGGTCTCCGTTCCCGCGGATGGGGCGGCGAGCCTGTCGGTGGCCTCGGATCAGGTGCAGGTCGGTGAGTCGGTGACCGTGACCGGGAGCGGGTACGAGCCAGGTGAGGTGGTGCTGCTGCGCATCGATTCCCGCGGTGGTGTGCTCGGCAGCGCCGTGACCGATGAGAACGGAGCGTTCGAGGTGGAGGCCGAGATCCGGCGGAACGTTCAGCCCGGCGACTATGAGCTCGTGGGTACCAGCCGGCCCTCCGGCACAGTGGCTTCGACCCCGCTGGAGGTGCTGGCGCGCTAGCACGCCCGGCCGTACCGCTCGCGGGGGTGGTCTCGATGTCGAGAATCTGCGGAATCTCGACATCGAGGCCACCCTCGTGGCGGACCTAGACTCAGCAGGTGTGACCCGCCCTGCCATCCCCGCTGAGATCAAGGTGCTGGTGGCGGCAGCCTTCGTGATCGCTGTCGGCTTCGGGCTGGTCTCTCCGGTCCTGCCCGCGTACGCGCGCTCGTTCGACGTCGGTGTGGCTGCTGCCTCGGTGGTGGTGTCCGCGTTCGCGTTCTTCCGGTTGGTGTTCGCACCCGCCGGGGGCGCACTGGTGGACAAGCTCGGGGAACGTCCGGTGTACGTCGCCGGGTTGATCATCGTGGCACTCAGCTCGTTGGCGACGGCGTTCGCCCAGTCCTACGTACAGCTCCTGGTGGTGCGGGGGGTGGGTGGTATCGGATCCACGATGTTCACCGTCTCGGCGATGTCACTGGTGGTCCGGCTGGCACCGCCCTCGATCCGGGGCAGGTGTACCTCCGCGTATGCGACGGCGTTCCTCCTCGGCGGGATGCTCGGTCCGGTTCTCGGTGGGCTGCTCGCCGAGTTCGGCCTGCGGGTGCCGTTCGTGGTCTACGCTCTGGCGCTGTTCGTAGCGGCGTTGGTGGTGGCGATCTGGCTGAAGGATGCCCGGCTCCGCGCAGAGCAGGACCAGGTGCCGCAGGCCCCGATGCGGGTGCGCCAGGCGTGGCACAGCTCCGCGTTCCGGGCGGCGCTGGTGTCCGGGTTCGCCAATGGTTGGTGCAACTTCGGGGTGCGGGTGGCGGTGCTGCCGCAGCTGGCGGTGGCCGTGCACGACGAGACCTGGGTGGCGGGTGCAGCGCTCGCGGCGGCATCGGTGGGGACGGCGGCCACGCTGCAGTTCTCTGGTCGCTGGGCGGACACTGCTGGCCGGCGGCCGCCGGTGCTGGCCGGGTTGGTGGTCACGGCGCTGGGTCTGGGGTTGATGGGCCTGGCCGACGGGCTGGTGGTGCTGATGGTGCTCTCGGTGTTCTCCGGCATCGGCGGCGGGCTGCTGAACCCGGCGCAGCAGGCGGCGCTGGCGGACATCGTGGGCAACGACCGGTCTGGGAGCAAGGTGCTCGCGACGTTCCAGATGGCGCAGGACACCGGCGCGATCCTGGGTCCGATCCTGATCGGAGTGGTGGCCGACCAGTTCGGGTTCGGCTGGGCGTTCGCGATGACGGGGGTCGTGGCGCTGCTGGCGATGGTGCCCTGGTTCTCGGCTGAGGAGACTACGCCGGTGGGTGCGTCGTCGCGGGAGTGAGCGTGGTCGGCTGGCGGTTTATCCACAAGTGGCTGACGTGGGTGAGGCTGTTGTGGCAGGGTTTTCGCCATGGTGAGCCGACGGGGGCAGATGCTCGGGGTGCTGGCGGGGTTGCTGGTGCTCAGTGGTTGCTCGCCGGCAGAGGGGGAGGAGACGCCGACGCCGCCGGTCTCGCAGAGTCCCACCACGGAGCCGGCCGGGGATGCTGGTGGTGATGAGGATGCCTCGGGTGCGGAGGATCCGGGTGAGGACCCGTCCCAGCCGCCGGAGGTCGACGCGCCCGAGCGGCCGGCCGAGATGGACGAGGAGAGCGTCGACGGCGCGATCGCAGCGGCGAAGTACTTCATGGAGCTCATGCCCTATGCGATCGGCACTGGTGACACCACTGAGTGGGACGCCCTGAGCCTGGACGGGTGTTCGTTCTGCGAGAGCATTCGAACCACGGCGACCGAGGTCCACGAGGGTGATGGATACGCCACCGGCGGCGCGGTCGAGATCTACTCCGAGGATGGCGGCGGGCCGTACGAAGACAGTGAGTTCGAGGGTGAGGACGTGTACATTGTCGCGCTCGGCCTGACCGTCGATGCTATGGAACTCCGCTACCAGGACGGAACGGTCGAGTCGTTCGAGGCCGGGGATAGGCCAGAGTTCATGCTTTCGCTGGTTCGCCGTGAGGGAGCATGGCTTGTTACCGGTGTGGATCGAGGCGATCAAGCGTGAGTTTGGTTGCGGTCGGCGTGACCCTCCAGCTTCTGGTCGCGATGTCTGGCTCGGATAGTGGTGAAGGCACGGACATATTTGGGCATGCCGAGGCGGGTGCCAAGTACGCAGTCGGTGCCAGCCGGGACTACCTGGAAGAGTCAGAGGTCGACCAGTCGGTCGCCGAGACTGAGGAGTCGGGCGCACCGCCTCCGCAGGTAGGCGTGTGGTATCCACCCCCTTCGGCACCGGAGGCCGAGGAAGAGATCCGCCCACTTGTCTGCATGGTCATGGACGATGGGCCACAGGTGGCGTGGATGCCCTCCTGTGATGAGGTCGCCCCAGAGCCGGACGAAGACGACGAGGACGAGGACACCGAGGAGGAGGACGCTCCCGACGACGAAGAGTCCGAGCCGATCATCATCACGATCACGCGCTCCGACTTCGCCGAGCTCCCGCTGACGCAGCCGAGGGTCCACCTGCAGCCGGAACGGGACTGGTTCTTGGTGAACATGGACACGCTGGTCTACACCGATGGTTCCGCGCAGATGCTGGAGACCACTGTCCTCGACGTCCCGGTACGGGTCCGCGCAACTCCGGTGGAGTTCAGCTGGGACTTCGGCGACGGCTCGGCTCCGCACGTCACCACGCAGGCCGGAGCCCCTTGGCCGGCCCGAGACATCGCGCACGTCTACGACCGCGAGGCGCAGGACGTCGTCATCACGCTCACCACCACCTGGTCCGGGGAGTTCCAGGTGGCCGGACAAGGGCCGTGGATCCCGATCGCGGGTACCACCAGCACGCAGAGCCAGTCCGCCCCGTTTCGCATCGAGGACGCAGAGACCCGCCTGGTCGCCGACCACTGACTCCCCGCCCGTGTGACGTTCAGCACATCCGCGGCGAATTGCGCAACGCAGCCCTTACCGATTACGTTCTGGGTTAGGCAATCCTTAGCGAACTCCGGCGGGTGACCTCTGGCGCCGCCGACCGGCGACGTGTCCGGCGGCCGCACGCTCCGCCGTCGTTCGTCGCCGTGAGGATTGACGGTCGGCCCACGACCGACACCCACCGACAACACGGGTAGCACCCCTTCCGGAAGGACATCATGTCCCGCGCATCCACTCTGACCACCGTGCTCGCGGCCACGCTGGCGACCCTCACGCTCGCTGCCTGCTCCGGTAGCGGCGATGCCGGCACCGACGAAGGCGGCGGCGGGGACTCCACCGAGGAGTCCACGACCATCGAGCACGCCTTCGGCGAGACCGTGATCGAGGGCCAGCCCGAGCGCGTTGCCACAGTGGCCTGGGCCAACCACGAGGTCCCGCTGGCCCTGGGGGTGGTCCCGGTCGGGATGGCCGCCGCCAACTTCGGTGACGACGACGGCAACGGCACCCTGCCCTGGGTGGAGGAATCGCTCACGGAGCTCGACGCCGAGACCCCGGTGCTCTTCGACGAGACCGACGGCATCGACTTCGAAGCCGTGGCCGACACACAGCCGGATGTGATCCTGGCCGGCTACTCCGGGCTCACCCAGGAGGACTACGACCTGCTCAGCGATATCGCCCCCACGGTGCCGTACCCGACCACCGCCTGGGCCACTCCCTGGCGGGAGATGATCCAGATGAACAGCGCCGGGATGGGGATGGCCGAGGAGGGCGATGAGCTGATCACCCAGATCGAGGGCGAGATCGAGGACGCGGTCGCGAACTACCCCCAGATCGAGGGCGCCTCGGTGATGTTCCTGACCCATGTGGACACCTCCGACCTGAGCGAGGTCAGCTTCTACACTGCCCACGACACCCGGACCATGTTCTTCGAGGACATCGGCATGACCGTTGCGGAGAGCGTGCAGGACGCCTCCGCGGAGACCGACGGCTTCTCCGCCACGATCAGTGCCGAGCAGGCGGACATGTTCGACGATGTGGACGTGATCGTGACCTACGGCGGCGAGGAGTTGATCGATGCTCTGGAAGGCGACCCGCTGCTGTCCCAGATCCCGGCGGTGCAGAACGGCGCCATCGTCACCCTGCCCGGATCCGACCCGATCGGCACCGCCGCCAACCCCACCCCGCTGGCGATCTCCTGGGTGCTGGAGGATTACCTCTCCCTGATCGCCGACGCCGTGGACGCCTCTGCGGCCTGACCGGGCGATGACCACCACCGCACCCACGACTGCCGGGTCCGCCACTGCGGCGGGCCTGGCAGCCGTGCGTCGGCCCCGGCGCATCCGGCTGCTCTGGCTGGTGCTGCTGCTGGTGGTGGTAGCCGCGATCACCATCGCCTCGATCGCGTTCGGTTCCCGGATCGTCAGTGTGGCGGATGTGCTCGCCGGCCTCAGCGGATCGGTCGACGGCTTCGACCACGCCGCGGTGGCCAAGCGCATCCCGCGGACCATCCTCGCGCTGCTCGCCGGCGCCGCTCTCGCCCTCTCCGGCACGGTGATGCAGGGCGTCACCCGGAACCCGATCGCCGACCCCGGCATCCTCGGGGTGAACATGGGCGCCTCGCTGGCCGTGGTGGTGGGCATCGCCTCCTTCGGCATCGCCTCGGCCACCGCCTACATCTGGGTAGCGATCATCGGGGCCACGATCACCGCGGCCGGTGTGTACCTGATCGCCTCTCTGGGCCGGGACGGCGCCACCCCGCTCAAGCTCGCGCTGGCCGGTGCGGCCACCGCCGCGGCTCTCGCCTCCTTCATCAGCGCCGTGGTGCTGCCTCGTAACGACATCGCCGACGGCGTGCGCTCCTGGCAGATCGGCGGCGTGGGTGGCGCCTCCTTCGAGTCCATCCGGCAGGTGCTGCCGTTCCTGGTAGCCGGTCTGCTGATCAGTTTGGTCTGCGCGCGCGGGCTGAACATGCTCGCCCTCGGGGACGAGCTCGCCGCCGGACTGGGCCAACGGGTCGCGCTCACCCGTGCGGTCGCCTCCTTCGGCGCCGTGGTGCTGTGCGCGGCAGCGACGGCGGTCTGCGGGCCGATCGCGTTCGTCGGCCTGGTCGTGCCGCACGTGTGCCGGCTGCTGGTCGGCCCCGATCACCGCTGGCTGATGCCGTTCGCCGCCGTCACCGGCGCCGGGCTGCTCACCGCGGCGGACGTGCTGGGGCGGATAGTGGCCCGCCCGGACGAGATCGACGTCGGCATCATCACCGCGATCGTCGGCGCCCCGTTCTTCATCGCGATCGTGCGCGGCTCCAAGGTGCGTGAGCTGTGAGCACCACCACCCGCACCCCGGGTGCCGCCAGTACGCACGGTGCGGCTGCGCCGTCGCCGGCCGTGGGCGCATCGCGCCCGCACCCGGACACAGTGGCCGCCGTGGTCGCCACCCGCACCGCGGGAGATCGCCGACGGCGGATCGTGCTTGCCGTACTGGGCCTTGCCCTGCTCGGGCTGCTGGCCGCCACGCTGATGATCGGGCACACCTTCTACACACCGGCCGAGGTGCTCGGGGTGATCCTCGGCCAGGACGTGCCGGGTGCCTCGTTCACCGTCGGCCGGTTGCGGCTGCCGCGCGCCGGGATGGCCGTGACCACCGGCCTGGCGTTCGGCATCGGCGGCGTCACGTTCCAGACCATGCTCCGCAACCCGCTGGCCAGCCCGGACATCATCGGGATCACCTCCGGTGCCAGTGCCGCGGCGATGATCGCGATCGTGGTGCTCGGACTCTCCGGCCCGGGGCTGACCCTGTTCGCCATCCTCGCCGGACTGGGGGTGGCGCTCGCGGTCTACCTGCTCGCCTACCGCGGCGGGGTGGCTGGCACCCGGCTGATCCTGGTCGGCATCGGTATCGCCGCCATGCTCGACTCGCTGATCTCCTACCTGCTCGACCGCGCCCCGGACTGGGACCTGCAGGAGGCGATGCGCTGGCTCACCGGCAGCCTGAACGGCGCATCCTGGAGCCAGGTGGTGCCGGTGCTGGCGGCCCTGGTGCTGCTCGGACCGGTGCTGCTGGGCCAGTCCCGGAACCTCGGCATGCTGCAGCTCGGCGACCAGGCCGCCGGTGGGCTCGGCGTGCGCACCGAACGCACCCGGCTGATTGCGATCTGTGCCGCTGTGGTGCTGATTGCCTTCGCGACGGCGGCATCCGGCCCGATCGCGTTCGTCGCCTTCCTCTCCGGTCCGATCGCGGCCCGGCTGGTCGGTCCCGGCAGGTCGCTGCTGGTGCCCGCCGCACTGGTGGGTGCCGTGCTCGTGCTCGCCGCCGATCTGGCCGGGCAGTGGCTCTTCGGCACCCGGTTCCCGGTCGGCGTGATCACCGGCGCCGCCGGCGCCCCCTACCTGATCTACCTGATCATCCGCACGAACCGCACCGGAGGTGCGCTGTGACCACCGACCGCCGACTGATCGCCGAGGACCTCAGCCTCGGCTACCACGACCGCACGGTGATCTCCGAGCTGGATCTGACCGTGCCGCCGGGGGAGATCACGGCGGTCGTCGGGGCGAACGCGTGCGGGAAGTCCACGCTGCTGAAGTCGATGTCTCGGCTGCTCGCCCCGCGCGGCGGGCAGGTGCTGCTGGACGGGAAGGCCGTGCACCGGATACCCGCGAAGGAGCTGGCGCGCACGCTCGGGCTGCTCCCGCAGTCGCCGATCGCGCCGGAGGGGATCACCGTGGCGGACCTGGTCGGGCGGGGGCGGCACCCGCACCAGAAGCTGCTCGCGCGGTGGTCCGCCGCCGACGACGAAGCGGTCGCCGAGGCGTTGGAGGCCACCGGCACCGTGGAGCTCGCCGATCGGCCGGTGGACGAGCTCTCCGGCGGGCAGCGGCAGCGGGTGTGGGTGGCGATGGCCCTGGCTCAGCGCACCGACCTGCTGCTGCTGGACGAGCCGACCACCTTCCTGGACGTGAGCCACCAGATCGAGGTGCTCGACCTGCTCACCGACCTGAACGCCACCCGCGGCACCACGATCGTGATGGTGCTGCACGACCTGAACCTGGCGGCCCGGTACGCCGACCACCTGATCGCGATCGCCGGCGGGGGAGTGCACGCCGCCGGCGCTCCCGGTGAGGTGCTCACTGCCGACATGGTCGCCGAGGTGTTCGGGCTGGCCAGCGAGATCATCACCGACCCGATCTCCGGGAAACCGCTGATGCTGCCCCGCGGGCGGCACCACGATCACGTGGCGGCCGGGGCGCCGTGAATCTGGCGGCCGGGACGCCGTGAATCGATTCAGTCGTCACCTGCTGCACACACTCGTGCTCCGCGCGCACGAATCGGTGCAGCGAGTAACGAACGCGTGCGGTCGCGCCGGGCAGTCGTCGACCTGTGCGCGGGGCGGGGTTGTGCCAACCTGGACCGCGTGAGTGCTCCGATCGGTGACTACGCACTGTTGGCCGACCTGCACACCGGACCGCTGGTCTCCCGGCAGGGGAGCATCGACTGGCTCTGCCTGCCTCGGTTCGACTCCGCCGCGGTGTTCTCGGCGATCCTCGGCACCGAGGAGCACGGCCGCTGGTTGATGGCCCCGCCCGAGGGCACGGTCACCGACCAGCACTACGAGCCCGGTACCTTCGTGCTGCGCACCCAGTGGCGTACCCCCACCGGGGAGGCGGAGGTGATCGAGTTCATGCCGATCGCCGACCATCGCGCCGATCTGGTGCGCCAAGTGCGCTGTCTGTCCGGAACGGTGCGGATCGAACACGATCTACGACTGCGCCCGGAGCACGCCACCGCACTTCCCTGGGTGCGCCGGACGGAGGGTGAGAACCCGGGTCTGCGCGCGATCGCCGGCCCGGATGCGTATGTTCTCCGCGGCCCT
Source organism: Candidatus Ruania gallistercoris (assembly GCA_019116305.1). Lineage (GTDB taxonomy): Bacteria > Actinomycetota > Actinomycetes > Actinomycetales > Beutenbergiaceae > Ruania > Ruania gallistercoris. The sequence continues at coordinate 12,039 of DXBY01000151.1, forward strand.
ATGCTCACGGCCGGCGACCACCGGCACACCGGCTCCTTCGACCTGACCGAGGGCCAGACCCAGGAGTGGGTGCTCACCTGGGTGCCCTCCCATGCCGAGGTCCCGGACCCGCTGGACGTGACCGAGGCGCTCACCCGCACCCGCAGCTACTGGCAGGACTGGAGCAAGCAGATCGACGTCGTCGGGCGCTGG
>DXBY01000152.1 GCA_019116305.1 Candidatus Ruania gallistercoris
CCCACCGGAGCGGGGTCGAACTATGCGGCGGGCGCCTCCAGCTACCTCAACGGCCTGAACATCAAGGGCGCGTCGGAGTTCCTCGGCGCCGAGACCGATGACTGGTCCACTGTCGGCATCACCGCCTCGGATGAGAGCACGCTGGAGATCGAGCTTGCCTCACCGAACAGCGACTTCCTGCTGTTGCTGTCGCACTACTCCATGGTGCTGGTGCACCCGCCGAGCCTCGAAGGGGGCGGCCAGGAGTGGATGCAGCCGGAGAACTGGGTCGGAAACGGCGCCTACGTGCCGGAGTTCTGGGAGCCGACGACCTCGTTGCAGATGGTGGCCAACGAGTCCTACTGGGACTACGAGAATGTCGGCGTCCAGACGATCGAGCTGGTGATCGGCATGGACGAGACCGCTCGGGAGGCATCGTTCGACGCTGGCGAGATCGACATCACCGGTGCCAGTGCCACCTCGGTCGCCGAACGAGAGGACCTGCAGGAGCTGGTCGCGCAGGTGGACGGGTATAGCGTGCGCTACCTGCAGCGGATGTGGGGTGGACACGAGGCGTCGAACGATGTGCGGGTTCGCCAGGCACTGTCGATGGCGATCGACCGGGAGGCGATCGCCGCGATCAAGTCCACGGACGAAGCGGGCACGTCCCTCGTGCCGGGCAACGTCGTCCCCGGGTGGGACGAGTCGATCGCCCAGGAGTACGACGTCGACGGTGCGCGGGCGCTGATGGAGGAGGCAGGCCTGGACCAGGTGCCGCCCCTGCGGATCCAGTACAACTTTGAGGATCCCTGGCTCTCCGTGCTGGCCGACCAGTGGCAGGAGGCGTTCGATACCGAGGTCACGATCGACATCCTGGAGAGCGGGGTGCACAGCGACACGCGCTGGGCGCCGTACGAGAACGACTCGGTGATCAGTCTGTACGGCGGCACCTTCTCCGGACTGCCCACCATGACCAACTGGGTGAACAACATCTTCCCGCCCTCCTACGTGATGCAGTTCAGCATGTCCACGGCGGACTGGATGGAGTACCAGGAGATCCAGGCGGACGAGAGCCTGGGCGACGTGGAGCGGGCTACCGCCCTGGACGAGAAGTTGCGCAGCAGCGCCGATCCGAAGGCGGTGGAGTTCGCTGACAAGGCCGCCGCGGCGATGGGCATCCTCGACGAGGGGGAGCGGACAGCCGCCTATCTCGAAGCCGCGCAGATCCGGGAAGAGCTCGCCTACACCATCCCGATCTCGTGGAGTGGCCGCATGATGCTGGTCGCGGAGAAGGTTTCCGGGTTCCACCTTCGCCCCTCTCCCGAGTATGCCTACTACAAGTACCTGACCGTCGATGAGTCCTGAGACTCGCGCGAACACGTACCTGAGGGCATCGAGTGAAGGACAGTAGGCGCTAGATGAGAGTGGTGGTCTTCATCGGGCGACGGGTCGCCCGGATGGTGTTGTGCCTGATCGCGGTCTCCCTGCTGACCTGGATCCTGCTGCAGCTAGCACCCGGCGACTTCGCCAGCATCCAGTCGGTCGGCGGGGGCGACGTCGGGTTGGCCCAGCAGGCTTCGGCTGAACAACAGACCGGACTGGCCGAGCGCTACGGCCCGGACATTCCGTCCTGGCAGCAGTACCTGACCTTCATGGCCGGCGCAGTGACCGGCGATATGGGCCCCAGCTACCGCTACACCCACCTGACAGTGGAACAGATCATCGTGGGCGCATTCCCGATCTCCGCTGGACTGGCGCTGGGTGCGGTCAGCATCGCGGTAGCCGTGGCCGTTCCGCTCGGAATTCTGGCCGCCGTTCGCCGGAAGACGATCTGGGACACCGGCACCATGTTCGCGGTCACGCTCGGGCACGGGCTGCCGAACTACCTGGCCGGCCTGGTCCTGGTGCTGATCTTCTCCTCCGCGCTCGGCTGGCTGCCTCCGTTCGGCTGGCGCGGGCCGGAGAACGTCATCCTGCCAATGGTGGCGCTCGCGGTGTCACCGATCGCGATGCTGGCCCGCTACGTCCGCAACTCCGTGCTGGAGAACCTGCGGGAGGAGTACGTCGTCGCCGCGAAGGCCCGGGGCGGGCGGTTCCGCACGATCATGACCCGACACGTGCTGCGCAACTCGATGATGCCGCTGGTGACCGTGATCGGGCCGATGTTTGCCGGCCTGGCGACCGGGACGATCTTCATCGAGTCGATCTTCGGCATCCCGGGCCTGGGCCGCTACTTCACCGAGGCGGCAGCGCAACGGGACATGCCCCTGCTGATGGGATCCTCGCTGTTCTTCGCGGCGCTGCTGATGGTGATGAACCTTGCGGTGGACCTGGTGTACGCGCTGCTGGACCCGCGCGTACGGGCGAGCCTGAACCTCACCCCGACCGGTGAGGACGTGGCGAAGAAGATCGGAATAGGAGGCGATGTGCCGTCACGAACGCAGTCGCCACAGGGAGAGGCGGCGATATGACGGCCACCGATGCCAGCGCAGCTGCCGGCCAGTACGGGAAGCCACGCTCGGAGTGGTCCCGCCGGTGGGCCCGGTTCCGGCGGAACCGGCTCGCAGTCGTCGGGCTCGTCATCGTCATCCTTGCCTGTATCGCGGCAGCCGGCGCCCCGCTGTTCGCGCCGTATCACTACGCCACGCTGGGTCCAGGGGACGAGTTCCTGCCCACCGGGTCCCCTGGACACCCCATGGGTACCGACATCCTCGGCCGGGACATCCTCTCCCGCGTGCTGTACAGCCTCAGGACGGCCCTGTTCATCGCCGTGATCGCGGAGCTGCTCTCCCTGATCCTCTCCTTCGCGATCGGCCTCATCGCCGGGTACAAGGGCGGCAAGATCGACCAGTGGCTGATGGCGGGCACCGACATCATGTTCGCGTTCCCGGGATACCTGTTCGCGGTCCTGCTCGTGGCCGTCCTGGGCCGAAGCACCTGGGCAGTGATCCTGGCGCTGACGATCGGCAGCTGGGTGGGCCTGTCCCGGCTGTTGCGGGCCCAGATCCTCAAGTTCAAGACGCTCGAGTTCGTCGAGGCCGGGCGAGCCATGGGCGCCACCGGCTGGACCCTGGTGATGCGCTACATGGTTCCCGGCGCGATGGGTCCGGTTCTGGTCAGCTCGAGCTTCGGGATCCCCGCCAACATGTTGGCGGAGTCTGGGCTGGCGCTTCTCGGACTCGGGGTCGCGCCGCCGATGCCGAGCGTCGGCACGATGATCAACGACGGCTATCGCTACGTGCAGTCGTTCCCGCACCTGATCGGGTGGCCCGTTCTCGTCTTCGTGCTGATCATGTTGGCCTTCACCTGGGTAGGAGACGGATTCCGTGATGCATTCGACGTCGACGAGAGCTGAGGGCGCGCCAGCGCGGCCGGAGCCGA
>DXBY01000153.1 GCA_019116305.1 Candidatus Ruania gallistercoris
CCGCACCTGATCGGGTGGCCCGTTCTCGTCTTCGTGCTGATCATGTTGGCCTTCACCTGGGTAGGAGACGGATTCCGTGATGCATTCGACGTCGACGAGAGCTGAGGGCGCGCCAGCGCGGCCGGAGCCGATCACTGCGCTGCTGGACATTCGTGACCTCACGGTCGGCTTCGCTCTGCCCGACGGGGTCAAGGACGTGGTGCACGGTCTGGACCTCACCATGCCGCACTCCGGGTCACTGGCCCTGGTGGGTGAGTCCGGCAGCGGGAAGAGCGTGTCGATGCGCGCCGTGCTCGGCCTGCTCCCCTCCAATGCGCGGGTGAGCGGGTCCGCGACGCTGGCACCGCAGGACGGACCGGCCCAGGACCTGGTCTCGTTGAGCGAGCCGAAGCTGCGACGGGTGCGCGGTCACCAGATCGGCATGGTGTTCCAGAACGCCATGGAAGCGTTCAATCCGTCCGTCCCGTTGGGGCGGCAGCTGGCCGAGGCGCTGCTCTGGCACGGTGCCTGTGATCGCCGGACCGCACACCGCCGTGCGGTCGAGGCGCTGGCGGACGTCGGCATCCCCGAACCCGAGCGGCGGGTCAAGATGTACCCGTTCCAGCTCTCCGGCGGGATGCGCCAGCGCGCCATGATCGCGATGGCCATCATCGGCCGCCCGCAGCTGATCATCGCCGATGAACCGACGACGGCGCTCGACGTGACGGTGCAGAAGCAGATCCTGGATCTGCTGGTCGAGCTGCGCGACCGGGGGATGGCCCTGTTGATGATCACCCACGATCTCGGGGTGGCGCGCTACGTCTGCGATGACGCCATCGTGCTGCGCGACGGCCGTCTGGTGGAACAGGCCCCGGTGGAACGACTCCTCACCGGCGCGCGCGAGAGCTACAGCCAGTCCCTGGTCGACTCGGCTCTCGATCTGGGGGTGAGCTCACCGGAGCGGGTCCAGACCGCCGATGCAGATGCTGGGCCGCTGGTCGGGGCCCAGAACCTCACCAAGGTGTTCAGCAGCCGCGGCGGCCATGTGGTGGCCGTGGACGACGTGTCCTTCCGGCTCGATCCGGGCCGGACTCTCAGTGTGGTCGGCGAATCCGGCTCGGGTAAGTCCACCCTGGCCCGGATGGCGCTGCACCTGATCGAGCCGACCTCGGGGAGCGTGACCTTCGACGGTGTCTCCCTGGCGGAGCTGCCTGCGAAGAAGCTGCGCCTGGTGCGCCGGGACATGCAGATGGTCTTCCAGTCCCCGTACGGGTCCTTGCTGCCCTCGGCCACCGTGTCCGAGAACATCGGCGAACCGCTGCGGATCAACCGCATCGGCACCAAGGCCGAGCGCCGGGACAAGGCCGCCGAGCTGCTGCGACTGGTGGAGCTGGACACCGGCTATCTGGACTTCTATCCCCGGCAGCTCTCCGGCGGCCAACAGCAACGGGTCGCCATCGCCCGTGCACTCGCGCTGGAACCCAAGTTCCTGGTGGCGGACGAGCCCACCTCAGCTCTGGACGCCTCGGTGCAGGTGCAGGTGCTGGATCTGTTGCACGGACTGCAGGAGCAGCTCGGGTTCGCGATGCTGCTGATCACCCACAATCTCGCGGTCGCCGAACGGTTGGCACACGAGGTGCTGGTGATGCGCAGCGGACAGGTGGTCGAGCACGGGCCGACCGAGCAGGTCTTCCGGGCACCAGAACACGAGTACACCCGCGACCTGCTGAACGCCGTCCTTCCGGTCCGGATCGGCCTGGACCAGGGGAGATGAGCAATCGGGCAGTGGCTGGTAGGCGATCTCGCCTGCCAGGCTGGGTGCCGGAAGAACGAGGTGCCCGGGGCAGGGCACCGCAGCACACTGACAGAGGAAGCAGAGAGCATGAGTAACGAGGTCGGGGTCGGCATCCTCGGGCTGGGCGGGATCGGACTCACCCATGCCCGTGCACTGCGCGAGCTTGCACCGGACCTTCGGCTGCGCGCCTTCAGCGGCGGCTCCCCGGCACGGGCGGCTGAGGCCGGCTGGCCCGAGGCGGTGCAGGTGGAGCCGGACGAGCTGGCCGGCGCCCCCGGGGTCGACGTGGTGGCGGTGTGCTCACCGAGCCAGCAGCACGCCGACCAGGCCCTGGCCGCCCTGGGAGCGAGCAAACACGTGGTCGTGGAGAAGCCGCTCGCCCTCCAGGTCAGCGAGGCGGACCGGATCGTTGCGCTCGCCAGCGAACGTGGCGCCGTCGCCGCGGTGATCTCCCAACGCCGCCTGGAACCGGAGTACGCCGCACTGCACCAGGCGCTGCGCACCGGAGCACTCGGCCGGATCCGGCTGGCCACCACGCACGTGCACTGGTGGCGCGACGCGGACTACTACCGGGCCGCCCCCTGGCGCACGGAGATGGCCGGCGGCGGTGGCTCGCTGATGAACCAGGGCGTGCACAACGTGGACCTGCTGCGCTGGCTCTGTGGGCCGGTGGCCGAGGTGACCGCGCAGTACGGCACCCTCGCGCACGAGATGGACGCCGAGGACACCACAGTGGCGACCTTGCGCTTCGCGAGCGGTGCACTGGGCATGATCAGCACATCGACGGCGACACCGCCCGGTTCACCGGCCACCGTCACCCTGCACACCGACCGCGGCGTCGTCGAGCTCGGCCAGGGAGAGGTGCTGCGCTGGGAGGTGGAGGGTGTCCCCGCGCCGAGTGCAGGCAGCGGGATCGCCAGTGGCGCCGCGGACCCGAAGGCCATCGGCATCGCCGGGCACGTGCAGCAGTGGCAGGACGTGCTGACGGCGATCCGCACCGGCGCCGATCCGGCGGTGAGCGCCGCCGACGGCGCCGAGACCGTCCGCCTGCTCTGCGCCGTCTATCAGGCCGCCGAGACCGGCCGCAGCATCAACCCCGAGGAGCTCTGAGATGAAGGTCGCGATCCTTGGTGCTGCCCATCCACACGTCGCCTACGCCCTGGACGAGGTGGCCGCCCGCGCTGACCTCGAGCTGGTGGCCGTGTGCGAACCGGACCAGCAGCTGCGCAGTGCCTATCTACCCGCTGACCTCACCGCCCCGGTCTACGACACAGCGGCCGCGCTCCTGGACGCCCACGAGGTCGACGTGGCCCTGGTGGCCGGCGTCTACAGCCGCCGCGGGGAGGACACCCGGCTGGCGCTGGAGGCCGGAGCGCACGTGCTGGCCGACAAACCGCTGTGCACCAGTCTGACCGAGCTGGACCAGATCGCCGCAGCAGCCGAACGCCACGACCGGTATGTCTCGGTGGTGTTCGAGAAGCGCGCCTATCCGCCCACGTTGGCGCTGCGCCGGCTGCTCGCCGACGGGGTGCTCGGTGAGCTGGCCCTGGTGGCCAGCACCGGGCCGCACAAGCTGAACCAGCCGAGCAGACCACCGTGGTTCCTCACTCGGGCCGGATACGGCGGGATCGCCGGAGATCTCCCGGTGCACGACATCGACCTGGTGCTGTTCCTCACCGGTGCCACCAGCGGGTCGGTCAGTGCCGTGACCGGGAACGCGCGCCGCCAGGACCACCCGGAGTTCGACGATCACGTGGCTGTGCTGCTGCAGGCGGGCAACGTGGCTGCGACGATCGAGGCGAACTGGCTCTCCCCGCAGGCCGCCGAGGTGCACGGGCACTACCGGATGCGGCTGACCGGGTCGGAGGGGACCGCCGAGCTGGACTGGGCCTACAACACGCTCACCGTGGCCACCCACGACCGGCCGACCTGGCAGGAGCCGCTCGGCGAGCCGCGTCGGCCGGCAGCCTACTTCTTCGATGCCTTGGCGGCCGGGATCGAACCCGAGATCGGTACTGCGGCCAGCCTGCTCGCCACCCGGGTGGCGCTGTTGGCCCAACGCAGCGCCGACTCCGGTGGCACCCCGGAGACGTTCGGCACCTGAGCCGGGCGGGATGCGCAGCCGTGCGGCCGGCGCCGGTGGCGAGGTAGAGACCGTTCGCTGGGGCTGGATCCCGGCGGGTCAGCCGGTGAGCAGCATCCCGACATCCACAGCGACCTCGGGCGCGCAGTGCAGCAGGAACGCTGGCCACACACTGCGGGTGTAGGCCCAGATCCATGCCAGCAGCACCCCCATCAGCGCCGCGAAGATTCCGCTGCCGATGTTCAGTGAGAACTCTCCGGCTGGGCTGAGCAGGATCATGTGGCCGGCGCCGAAGGCCACGCTGGTGACCACCAGGCCCCAGCCGACCGACGCCCCCGCCAGGCGCCACGGCGTACCGAAAGCTCGATCGAGGACGGCGAGCATCGCTGCTCGCCAGATGAGCTCCTCGGTGAGGTTCGGGATCGTGGTGTTGTACAGCACTTGGCCGACCCCGACCTCCTCGTGCATGGCGGGATCCAGCGCTACGGACAGCGCGATCAGGCCGATGAAGAGGAAGAACACGCCAGTGATCACGATCAGCGCCCAGCGTCCGCTGCCCGGCCGGAGCCGCCAGGTCAGGCGTGCGTCCTCACGGGCCCAGCGCCAGAGCACGGCGAACAGGATGCCCACCCAGAGCAGGTCCACCACCTTGCCCTGCCAGTTGCTTTCGAACTGGGTGAAGAACGCTAGTCGCGGCGTCCGGCCGGCGAGAGAGGTCAGCACCACGAACAGGCTCACCACCAGCAGTGCCGGCAGCACGCGGCCGCGGCCGGGCGCCGGTGGCTGTGAGGTGCCGGCTGCTGAGGGCAGCGCCGAGCGGCGGTGACCGGTGCGGCCGGCCGGCCGCAGTCGCTGGAGCAGCCCCAGAGCACCCACCCCGACCGTGATCAACGCGAGCAGCAGAGCCCAGAGGACAACTGCCCCCATGGTGCTGACGAACTGCTCCCCCTCACCCATCGGCGCCGTGAGCCAGGACAGCACACCGATGATCGCGATCGGCGCCAGCACCGGCACGATCCATCGGGTACTCGTGACGGGTGTGACCGGGTCCGGTTGTGCGGAGAGGGTCATGGTCGCCCACCCTAGTGATCTCGCCCACGGGGCGACCAGCGGTTCTGCAACCGGATGCTAGACGGGCCCGGCCAGTCCTGCTAAGTTCGATTGCGACCGGTTGCAATCTGGGGTGCGGAGAAGCACCTCAGGAACACCAGGAGGTGCAATGAAGCCCGGAATGCCACGGACCGGCCGACGGCGGCTCGGCCTCACCGCTGCCGCCCTGACTGCCGCGCTCGCGCTGCTGGCCGCACCGAGCCAGGCAGCGCCCAGCGAGGCCGAAATCGCCCAGGAAGGGCCCGCCGATGCTCAGCCCAGCCAGACCCCGCTCGCCCAGGACGTGTCCGGATCGGGCAGCGCGGAGGCTGGGGACGATCCAGCGGCCGACGGCGCTACGGCACCGCCGGCGAGCGCAGTCCCGGAACCGGTGGTCCAGGACCTCGGCCCGGCGGTGATGTCGGTGAACGTGCGCTCGGCGACCTTCGGTGAGCTGGCGGACGGCACCCCGGTGGCCTACGCCGTCTCCAACGGCAACCCCGCCACCTTCACGATGGTGGACGTGGCCACTGGGGAGGCGCTGTTCAGCAGCGAGATCGAGAACACCACCCTCGGCGGCTGGATCCTGGTGGACGAGGACGGCATGGTCTACTTCACCGCCCGCCACCCGATGTCCGCCGGGCTGTTCTCGTTCGACCCGGAGACGCAGGAGCTGACCAACCTCGAGGAGCGTGTGGCCGGTGAGCTCGTGCTCTACAGCGGCAGCTGGGGTCCGGACGGGCGGATCTACTTCGGCACCTACCCGAACGCGAAGGTGGTCGCGTTCGACCCGGCCACCGGTGAGCTCCAGGACTACGGCACCCAGACCGAGGATGCGGCGTACGTCTTCTCCCTCGGCGTGGTGAACGGGGAGATCTGGGCCGGCACCGGCCCGGTACCGCACCTGTACGCGATCGACCCGGCCACCGGGGAACGCCGGGAACTGCAGCCGCCGGAGCACGTGATGGCGAACACGCAGTGGTTCATCGGCATCGACCAGCGGGCAGACACGGCGCTGATCCGGCTCTCTCCCCGGGGGAACTACGACACCGCGCTGCTCGACCTGGAGACCGGGGAGTGGTCGGAGCAGATCATCCCGTCCGTGTTCGGCTCCTCGCCGACCAATCTGGACGCCGACGGGCGCACCTACTTGTTCTCCGAGGACGTGGTGACCAGCTACGACACCACCACCGGAGAGCTGGTGCCCACCGGATGGGCCGAGACCGACCTGCCTGAACTGCTGGCCGACCAGGTAGGCACCTATGACATGGCCGTGCTCGAGCTGCCCGGCACCGAGGGAGAGACGCTAGTCGGGCTGAGCACCGACGGCGACCTGTGGACCTACCACCTGAGCAGCGGGGAGACCACGTTCACCCGGGCCGAGATCGAACCGGCACCGGCAGAGGCGCACGGCCTTGGGGTCGGGCCGGACGGTAACGCCTACATCGGCGCCTACCTCTCCAGTGGCTCGATGACCCGGGTGGATTCCCAGTCCCTGGAGCTCACCCCGCTGCGCGGCCCGAAGCAGGCGGATGCCATCGCCACCCACGGCGAGGAGCTGATCGTGACGTCCTACCCCGGCGCCGTGGTGCACGCGGGCGATCCCGAGCAGGACTGGGAGTGGGGCACCAACCCCCGCCACGTGCTCACCCTGGAGCGGGGCGAACCACACTTCCAGGATCGGATCAACGGCGTGGTCTCGATCGGGGACCGGGTGGCGCTGGGCACAGTGCCGGACTACGGCGAGCTCGGCGGCGCTCTCACCCTGCTGGACACTGAGACCGGTGACTTCGAGTTCCATCGGAACGTGGTCCCGGACCAGAGTGTGATCTCCCTGGCCTACGCCGACGGCCTGATCTACGGCGGCACCTCGATCAACGGCGGTCTCTCCTCCGACCCGACCGCGGACTCAGCGGAGCTGTTCATCTGGGACGTGGCGGCCCAGGAGGTGCTCTACTCCGAGGCGCTCACCGATCAGGCCGGCTACCTGGCCGGACTGTCCTGGGGCGCTGATGGTCAGCTGGTCGGGGCCACCTCCGACGGGGTGCTCTTCGAGTTCGATCCCCAGGAGCGTGAAGTGACCTGGTCAGTCCGCCTGTTCGAACCGGACCAGGGCAGCCACGGTGGCTGGGGCTACTCCACCAAGACCATCTGGGACGAGCGCACCGGCACCTACCTGGTCACGCTGAACGGCAGCCTCTACCAGGTGCACCGCGACTCCGGGGAGTTTGACGTGGTGGCCGAAGAGATGGACCAGATCACACGGGACGGCGCCGGCACCATCATCGGGGTGGACCTCACCCACGCCTACCGCATCGACATCGATGGCGAGGACGTCACCTGCGACGAGACGATCACCGGTGACCACCGGGGCCCGCTGCGGCTGACTGAGGGTGTCACCTGTGTGGATGGTGCCACGGTGCGCGGGCCGGTGACTGTGAGTTCCGGGGCGGGGCTGGTGCTGACCGACTCCGAGGTGACCGGTCCGTTGCGGGCCGAGGGCGCCGATGTGGTGCACGTGCTGGACTCGGTGGTCAGTGGTCCGGTGCGGGTCGAGGGCACCCGGGAGGAGGTGCTGCTGCGGGGTAACACCGTGCGTGGTCCGGTGCAGCTGACGAATAGCACGACGGCGCTGGCTCCGTTGGTCAGTGACAACCAGGTGAACGGCCCGCTGTCCTGCTCCGGCAATGATCCGGCACCGGTGAATGCCGGGCTCGCCAACGAGGTCAGCGGGCCCAGCACCGGCCAGTGCGCCGACCTCTAGCACCCAGCAGGACCACCCCCCGCCGGGCCGGCCTCGCATCGATCGCGCCGGCCCGGCCGGAGTGAGCCCGAGCACCACAACGACGGCGGAACTCACCTGGCCCAGGTGAGCTCCGCCGTCGTGAGCGGCTACTTGATCCCGGACATCATCACGCCGCGCACGAAGTAGCGCTGCAGCACGATGAACACCAGCAAGGCGGGGATGAACGTGATCACCGCACCGGCCATGATCGTGGCCAGCGGAGCCTCCTGCTCCTGCATCGAGCTCAGCCCCACGGTGAGCACATAGTTGCCCGGGGACTGCTGGGAGACCAGCGGCCAGAGGAAGTCGTTCCAGTGCCAGAGGAACACGAACGTGCCCAGCGTGGCCATGATCGGCTTGGTCTGCGGCAGGATGATCGTCCAGTAGATCCGGAACTCACCGGCGCCATCGATCCGGGCAGCATCGATCAGCTCGTCCGGGATGTCCTGGATGAACTGCCGCATCAGGAACATCGCCTGGGCGTTGGCGATCGTCGGCAGGATCATCCCCCACATCGTGTTCAGCCCGTCCAGCTCGGAGACCACCAGGTACTGCGGGATGATCGTCAGGTGGTAGGGCAGCATCAACATGGCCACGAACACCCAGAAGATCAGCTCCCGGCCGAAGAAGCGCTTCTTCGCGAACGCGTACCCGGCCATCGAGGCGAACAGCAGCACCAGGAACACCGAGACCACCGAATAGATGGTGGAGTTCAGCGCCCAGGTGGGGATCGAGCGGCTGCCCATCGCCTCGGCGTAGGCGCCGAAGGACGGCGCCGTGGGCAGCAGGGAACCGGGAAGCTGGACCGCCTCGCCGGGCTGCAGGGAGAGCGCCACCATCGCGTAGAACGGGAACGCGGTGATCAGTGCTGCCACGATCAGCAGCAGGTGCAGCCGCCAGGTGCGCTTGCGGCGCGCCGGCGTGGGCCCTTTCCGTGCCGGGGCGCTGGTGGGTCGGACCGGTGCGGTCGAGGTAGCGGTCATGACGTCCTCCCCACGAGGCGGCGCTGGATCAGCGAGAAGATCAGGGTGATCACCAGCAGCACCACGCCGGCCGCGCTCGCGTAGCCGAAGTCGAAGTAGCCGAAGCCCTGGTCGTAGATCATGTAGGTCAACGTGTAGCTGGCGCGCACCGGGCCGCCGGAAGTCATCACGTAGATGGTGTCGAACACCTGGAAGGACTTCACCGTCTCCAGCACCAGCACGAAGAACAGCGCGGGTTTGAGCAGCGGCATCGTGACATTGCGGAACCGCTGCCAGGCGTTCGCGCCGTCAAGTGCGGCTGCTTCGTAGTAGTCCGCAGGGATGGCGAGCATGCCCGCCAGCAGGATGAGCATGTTGTAGCCGAAGTTCATCCACGCGCTGACCAGCGCCAGGGAGGGCAGCACCCAGAAACTGCTCTGCAACCAGTTCACCCCGCCGATCCCCACGCCGTCCAGCACCCAGTTCAGCGGGCCGTCCGGGCTGAAGATCCACACGAAGATCAGACCGGAGAGCACCGGGGAGGTGACCACCGGCAAGAAGAAGATCGAGCGGTAGAAGGACATCCCGCGCAGCACCCGGTTGCACAGCTGCGCCATCGCCAACGAGATCGCGACGGTGAGCGGGATCGCCACGAACGCATAGACCCCGGTGGCGCGCAGCGCATTCCAGAAGATCGGGTCGGCGAACAGCCGCTGGAAGTTCTGCAGGCCGAGCAGCTCGAACGTGCCGTTCAGCTTGTACTCACCGAGGCTGAGCATCATCCCGTACAGGGCGGGAACGATCCGGAAGATGGTGAAGAACACCACGTACGGGCCGATGAAGACGTAGGCCACCAGAGCCGCTCGGGAAGTGAGGACTCGGCGGCGGCGCGAGGGGCGGAGCTCAGGGGCGGAGGCGGAGATGGTCGCCACGTTGTCTACTTTCTCGACGTGATTACGGGCTCGAGGGGCGCACCCGGGGCGGACTCGCCCCAGGTGCGCCCCTCGACGGTCTGCTCAGCCTCGTTCCAGCAAGGCGTTGACCTCTTGCTCAGCAGCGTCGAGCGCAGCCTGAGGATCGTTCCCGTTCACCAGGACGGACTGGATGTGCGGGCGGATGGTGTCGATGATCTGCCGTGCCTGCGGGTGCATGATCCCGACCCGGACCTGGTCGAGGTAGTCCATCCCCTGTGCAGTCTGCGGGTCATCCTCAAACAGGTCGTCGATCGACTCCCGCGGGGGCAGGTACCCGGTGTCGGCGAGGAAGTCCCGCTGGAAGTCCTCATCGCTGAGGAAGCGCACCCACGCCCGGGCGGCCTCCGGGTTCTCCGTGGTGTTGAAGATCGACCAGGCACCCACGGAACCGCCGGCCACCTGCTCGACGTTCTGCAGCGGCGGGACCACCTCGATGATGTCCGGGTCGACCAGCTCCCGGGTCTGGGTGAGGTTGCCGCCCATCACGTAGCCGACCTCACCCTGGCCGACGGCAGTCTGCTCGAAGGGCTCCATCACGGTCAGCGGCTGCTGCGGGACCCACTCCTCCTGCACCATCTCCTGGATCAGCTCCAGGGCCTCCAGGCCTTCCGGGCTGTTGAACGCGGCGGCGGACATGTCCTCGGTGAGGACCTCGCCGCCGGCCTGCCAGAGGAACATGTAGAAGGTGTGGTTCAGCGTGGAGGTACCGGAGTACTCGGTCGCGTAGTAGCCCGCGTCCACGAACTTCGGGGCCGCCTCGCGGAACTCGTCCCAGGTGGTCGGGCACTCCGCATCGGCGGCTTCCAGGGCCTCGGTGTTGCAGTAGGAGGTCATCATCTGCATCAGCACCGGTGCGCCGTAGAGGGTGTCCTCCCACGTGTTCGCCTCCAGGGAGGAGTCGTAGAAGTCGTCCCAGTCATCGCGCAGATCGTCCAGCGGCATGAGCATCTCTTCTTCGGCCCACTGGGGGATGAAGTCCGGGTTGAAGTAGATGACATCGGGCGCGTTCTGCCCGGCCACAGCCGTGACGATCGCGTCCTCGCGGTTGCTGAACGACTGCGGGACCAGCTCGATGTTGACGTTCGGGTACTCCTCGTTGAACGCCTCGACGTGCGGCTGCCACCAGTCGGTGGTCTCGGAGACGCCGACCGGGTAGAACCAGAAGGTGACGTCGCCGGAGACGTCCTCCGGGTTCTCGGGTTCACCGCCCGACCCGTCGTCGCCTCCGCCGCAGGCGGCAACCAGCACCATCGCCGCGGCTGCCATACCGGTGACCTTGGCTACCGTTGTGCGCTTCATGCGCCCTCCCAGTCAGTCCTCGTCTTTGAACACCACAGTTGCAAGCGGTTGCAGGAACGCTAACGAAGCCGTCGTCTGGATGTCAAGACAGCGCAAGGGGCGCTGAGGTAACGTTCTGGTCTCGGCGCAGGCGGCGGCTCGCTGAGCCGCACCCCGCCGCGGATGCAACCGGTGGCTTCAATCGGTACCGCGTGGCGGGCCGGATGTGTCACCCTTGGATCCCGGCTGCACGGGGACTGCAGCGGGCTCCTCCGGAAGGACAGGGTGATGACGCGAGCCACGATCTACTCGATCGCCGCAGAGCTCGGAATCTCGGCGTCGACGGTCTCGCGCGCGTTCTCGCGGCCCGATCTGGTGCGGGACTCGGTGCGGCAACGCATCCTCGACGCCGCGGACCAGATCGGTTATCAGCCGAGCCGGGCGGCCCGCAGCGTGGCCACCGGGCGCACCGGCCTGATCGGCCTGCTCGTGCCGGACATCACCAACCCGTTCGTCCCGCCGCTGGTGCGGGCGATCGAGATGGCGGCAGCCGAGCGGCAGGCGGGTGTGCTGCTCGTGGATGCCCGGGCGAACGGCGATGCGGAGCCGGGTCTGGTGGTCCAGCTCAAGGCGCAGGTGGATGGTCTAGTGATCGTCTCCCCGCGTTCCGGAGCCAGTGCGCTGAGCGGGGCGCTCGGTGCCACGCCCGCGGTGATCGTGAACCGCGTGATGCGCGGGATGGCCAGCGTGGTCTGCGACAACACGGCGGCGATTGGGCAGGCGGTGCAGGCGCTGGTAGCCGACGGGCACGAGCGGCTCGCCTTGTTGCGCGGCCCCGCCGATGCCTGGGCTGCCAAGCGCCGGACCGAGGCGTTCCGCCGCGCTGCGGCAGGTGCTGGGGTGGAGCTGGCCGAGCACGGGCCGTTCGAGGCTCAGTTCGAGGACGGGCGCACAGCGGCCGAGGCCGTGGCTGCCTCCGGCGCGACGGCGGTGCTCGCGTTCGACGACCTGATGGCCTCCGGGGTGATCGCGGGTCTGACCGACGCCGGGTTGCGGGTGCCGCACGATGTCAGCGTGCTCGGCTGTGACGACGTGCTCCTCGCTCGGACGATGACGCCGACGCTGAGCACGATCAGTGCCCCGATCGATGGTCTGGGCGAGCGGGCCCTGGTGTTGCTGGGCGAGGTGATGGCCGGAGGGGATGTGCGCCAGGAGCGGCTGGAGGGCACGCTGGCGTTGCGGGGGACCACGGCGGAAGCGCGCTGAGTCCGGCCGGCCCCGCGCTGTGCCGGGCTGCCGCCGAACGGGGCCGGCCAGACGCTTCGTTGACCGCACCGGCGGGCGCTGCTAAGTTGTAGCAACCGGTTGCAACGAAGCGATGTGCGTGCCGCGCTGGCCGCCTGCGTCCGGCCGGGTTGACGAACGGAGAAGCGCATGGCTGCGGTGACACGAGCGGGAAGCGGCCGACGCCTGCTGGTGGCCCTCGCCGCAGTTCTTGGCATCGTCCTGGCGGCCCAGGCAGTGCCCGGCGGCGCACGGGCCGAGGCACCGGAGGATCCCCTCGGGCCGGTGAACGGCGGCTTCGAGGAACCGGTCGGAGACGAGGGCATCCCGGGCTGGCAGAGCCGTGGCGGCGAACTCGGCAGCGCAGCCGTGGTCAGCGACCCGGTGTTCGCCGGGTCTCAGAGCCTGCGGCTGGACGACCCGGCCGACGATGCGGCCTTCGGCCTGATGAGTACGCCGATGCCGGTCCAGGCCGAGCACACCTACCGGCTGTCGATGCAGACGTACGTCGAACGTGGCACGCCCACGGTGTACGTGTACTTCTACGATGCCGAGGGCACCGAGCTCGAGGCTCGCTCCGAGCACTTCGAGGACGCACCGACCGGCCAGTGGGCGCCCGCGACCCTGGATGTGACCGTGCCCGAGGGGGCCAGCAGCGCCGCCGTCTACCTGTACTCGACCATCGGCCGGGTCTCCACCTACTACGTCGACGACGTCGGTCTCAGCCACGTTCGCGCACCGATCGAGGTCGAGGAGCTCGGAGTCGCTTTCTACAGTCCGAACGTGCGCCTTGCCGCCACGGACGTGCTGGCCGACGGCACCCGGGTCGGGTACCTGTTCTCCGACGGTCAGCCGGTCAGCCTCACCATGGTCGACCTGAGCACCGGCGAGATCCTGGACACCCACGACTTCGAGGGCTACTCGATCGGCGCCTCGATCGTGGTGGCTGACGACGACCGCGTCTACCTCAGTGTCCGCGGCCCCAACGACGGCACGTTGTGGCGTTACGACCCCGCCTCAGGAGCCCTCGACCGGCTGGCCGGCCGGATCGTCGGGGAAGCGATGCTGCGTAGTCTGGTGATCGAGGACGGGATCCTGTACGGCAGCACCTATCCGAACGCCAAGGTCTTCTCCTACGACCTGGCCACCGAGCAGGTCCGCGACTACGGCAGTGTGGTCGAGGACGGTTCCTACGCCTGGGGCTTCGACATGATCGACGGCGAGCTCTGGGTGGGCACCGGCGCCGTACCGCACCTGATGCGGCTCGACCCGGACACCGGAGAGGTCACCGAGCTCCCGCTGCCTGACGAGGTCGCTGAGAGTGCCGACTTCATCACCCGAGTGGAGCAGCTCGGTGACAAGGTGCTGGTGAGCTACTCCCCGGCAGGAAGCAGGAACACAGCGATCTACGACCTGGCCACCGAGCAGTGGCAGGACGGCATCGACAGGGTTTCCGGCCCGTGGACCTCGCCGTCAGGCGACGGCACCGTGTACTACGTCGACGGCGACACGGTCAGCGGCATCGAGCTGGAGAGCGGCGCGGAGGTCAGCATCGACTGGGCCGGCAGCGGCATCGCCGACGAACTCGATGGCACCACCGAGCTCGCCCTCCTCGACGAAGGGCTCCAGGACGCACCGGGCCCGACGCTGGTCGGCATCAGGTCCGACGGCAGCATCTGGCATTACCAGCTGGCCGTAGGTGTCGGTGACGTTCTCGAGATCGCGCTGCGCGGCGCGCCGGCGACGGTGCACTCGGTGGGCACTGGCGCCGACGGCGACATCTACTACGGCGCCTACCTCAGCGCCGGAGTGATGGCACGGGTGGACGTGCAGAGCAGAACCCTGGAACAGATCACCGGCCCCACCCAGGCGGACAGCATCACTGCTGCGCGCGGCGGACGCACCGTGATCGCCACGTACCCGGGCGCCGAGTTCTACGCCGCCCGCAGCGACCAGCCGTGGAACTGGGGGAACAACCCGCAGCACGTGTTCAGCCTGGGGCGCGATGCGAACGGTCAGGACCGGCCGCTCTCCATGGTGGCAGCCGGTCCGTGGGTAGCCGCAGCCACCATCCCGAACTACGGTGAGCTCGGCGGTGCCCTGACCATGTTCCACCCGGTCACCGGCCGCCACGAGGTGCACCGCAACATCGTGCCGGACCAGAGCGTGACGGTGCTGGCCCACCGCGACCGGGTGGTCTACGGCGGCACCAGCATCTACGGCGGACTGTCGTCCACCCCGACCCAGGATGAAGCTGAGCTGTTCGCCTGGGACTACCGGCGTGATCGCCTGATCGCCAGCGAGGTGGTGGTGCCCGGGGCCGAGGTGATCCACGCCCTGGCCTTCGACGCCGACGGGGATCTGTGGGGTCTGGCGGACAACGGGGTGTTCTTCGAGTACGACGTCTCCGCCGGAGAGGTGCTGCGCACAGTGTCCACCTCGGCCACTGTGAACAACGACTGGGGCCGGCTCAGCGAGTTCTTCCTGTACCCGGACGGGACGTTCTACGGCGACGCCGGAGGACAGCTGTTCCACCTCGATCCCGAGACCGAGGAATTCACCACCCTGATCGCTGACGATGCCTACCACTCGGCGCTCGCCTCGGACGGGTCGATCTACTTCTCCGACCGGACCAGCATCTACCGCTACCAGCCATGACAGAAAAGGAGCAGGCCACGGTGACCCACCCGCGCGCCTTCGTCGCCATCCGCCCGGAGGAATTTGACCGGCTCTTCGACGCGGCCACCGCCGCGGAGCTCGAGCGCCTGACGAGTCTCGACCGTGCGGTCGGTGCCGGCAAGGTCGAGCTGCCGGAGGACGTCGCCGACCGCTACGACGTGCTGATCACCTCCTGGAGCACCCAGCGCTTCCCGCCTGAGCAGCTCCAGGGAGACCGGCTCCAGCTGGCTGTGCACGCGGCCGGCTCGGTGCGCGGCCTGTTCTCCCGGGACTCCCTCGGCGGCCGCCTCCGGCTCGCCCAGGGCGGAGCGGATGCGATGGCAGTGGCGGTCGCCGAGCTGTCCGTGACCTTGGCACTGGTGCTACTGCGTAACGTGCACACCCACGACCGTGGCCTGCAGACCACCCGGGACTGGGTCGCCGGCGGGCGGGGGATGCTCGGGCGGTCCGTGCACGAGCAGCGGGTGGGCATCGTGGGCCTGTCCCGAGTGGGCCGCTCCGCCGCCCGGATGATGGCCGGACTGGGCGTGACGCGAATGAGCGCCTACGACCCCTACGCCGCACCGGAGAGCGCCCCCGGGATCGCACTGGTCGACCTCGACGAGCTCTGCCGCACCAGCGACGTGCTGCTCGTCTGCGCACCGGTCACCGCCGAGACACGCGGCCTGCTCGGCGCCGAGCAGTTCGCCGCCCTGCCCGACGGTGCGGTGCTGATCAACGCCGGCCGGTCGGCGGTCACTGACGAAGCCGCCCTGGTCCAGGAGCTGCTCACCGGGCGGATCAGCGCCGGCCTGGACGTGTTCGACACCGAACCGCTGCCTACCGACAGCCCGCTCTTCGGCCGGGACAACGTGGTGCTCACCCCGCACGTGGCCGGGGGCACCACCTGGTCGCGACACGAGCAGGGACGCGTCGTCGTCGCCGAGGTGGGCAGGTTCCTACGGGGCGAGCGGCTGGCCCATGAGGTGACCACGGCGAACTACGACCAGCTCGCCTGACCGGTCCGGTGATGTATGCGTAAGTCTGATGTCCAGGTGCTCAGCGCCGCGGCGTCCTTCCGCCCGATCCGGCTGGACCAACCGCTCTCGATCAGCGGCCGGGAGATCTCCTCGTTCAGCATGGCCGTGGTCGAGGTCCGCGTGGTCGATCGCACCGGCACCCCTGGCCGCGGCCTGGGCACGACCATGCTCTCGGTGCCATGGGCCTGGCCGGTGGCCGACATCGGCCTGGACGAACGAGACCGCGCGCTGCGTGAGCTCACCGAGGAGCTGGCCGACGCCCTCGTGCAGACCGGGCCTGGCGACCCGATCACGCTCTGGCGGGGGCTCTACTCCGGGCTGGACGAGCGGCTCGGCAGGTTGGCCGAGCGATACCGGGTGCCGCACATCCCGCGGCTGGCTGGACTGCTCGCCCTGGGTGCGGTGGACAGTGCCGTGCACGATGCGTGGGCCGCTGCCGCCGGTCGCCCGGCGAGCACGATGTATGACGCCGCGCACCTGACCGACGACCTCGGCTGGCTCGACCCCGCACTCGCCGGCCACTATCCGGGTGACTTCCTCACCACGCCACGGCGGCGGCTACCGGTCCAGCACGTGGTGGGTGTGAGTGACCCGCTCACCGTGGCCGAGGCCGACGACGGCGGACGTGCGTTGACCGAGTGGCTGCGCACCGAGGGGGTGCGCTCGCTGAAGGTCAAGCTGAGTGGGCAGCGCCCGGAGCAGGATGCCCGCCGGGTGGTGGACATCACCAGGCTCGCCCAGGCCGAGGTGGGCCCGGTGGAGGTGGCACTGGACCCGAACGAGGGCTGCGCAGGCGCGGAGGACGTGCTCCGGCTCCTCGAGGAGATCGAGCGGATCGCACCCGAGGTGATGCCGGCGCTGCAGTACCTGGAGCAGCCGGTCCCGCGGGACGCACCGGCCGAACCGGCGGCGATGACGCGTCTGGGTAAGCGGCTGCCGGTGCTGCTGGACGAAGGTTTCGCCGACCTGTCCTTGCTGCCCCGGCTGCGCGAGCTGGGCTGGTCCGGTGTGGTGGTCAAGGCTGCCAAGGGGCACAGCCTCGCGCTGCTCACCCATGCCTACGCCCGGGCCCACGGGCTCTGGGTGGTGGTCCAGGACCTGACGGCGGTCTCCTGGGCGCTGGTGCACTCGGCGCGGCTGGTGAGCACCTTCGACCTGTCATCGGTGCACCTGGAGTACAACAGCCGGCAGTACGCCCCGGGCGCGGCCCGCGAGCTGCTGGCCGACCTTCCCGAGCTCATCCGGGTCCGCGGCGGGCGGGTGCAGCTACCCGCACCTGCAGCCAGTGGCCTCTACGAGCTGGCGTCCAGCACAGCAGAGGAGACCGAATGACCAGCGACGCTCGCAGCGTCCGGGTGCAGTGGTGGCGCGACTGGCTCGGTGCCGAACGGGACCCGCGCGGCACCTGGTCCCTGCACCCACGCCCGGACAATCCGGAAGGCTGGCAGGACGCCGACCTCGTGCTGCACTCCTACGGCACCGACCTCGGGGCCCGCCTGCTGCGCCCCGTCCCGACGGGGCGGCAACAGCGCAGCCCAGTGGTGATCGTGCCGTTCTACGAGACCGCCACCCTCGTGGGTGAACCCTGCCTGCGCACTGCGCAGCGGCCACCGGACCGGCCCACCCAGGCCTACGCCGTCGAGCTGGCCCGCCGAGGTGTGGCGGCCCTGGCCGTGCCCTGGTGGTTCGAGCAGATGGCGGCCGGCTCGCCCGCCCGCAACCTCGCCGAGCGCTACGGTCCACCTGCAGCGGCCCACGCCGCCGCTCAGGACCGGACCGCACTGGGCCGCAGCATCGCCGACCTGTTCCTGGCCGTGGACGCGCTGCTGGACCAGGACTGGGTGGACCCGGAGCGGATCGGGGTACACGGGCACTCCCTGGGCGGCAAGCTCGCGCTGCACCTGGCCGCGCTGGACGATCGGGTGGCGGCCGGCGTCGCCCATGAACCGGGTCTGGGTCTGCAGCACTCGAACTGGGACGCTCCCTGGTACCTGGGCACGCACCTGCCCGAGGAGGTCGACCACGACGAACTGCTCGGCCTGGTGGCGCCGCGCCCGTTCCTGATCGGCGCTGGGGGTGACTCCGACGGCGAGCACAACGCCGACCTTGTCCGCCGCGCCGCTGACTGGTGGCCCGCCGGTCAGGGACCCCAGGTGCTCCGGCACGAGCACGGGCACCCGCTGACCGAGGAGGTGCTCTCGCGCACGATCAGCTGGCTGGCCGAGGCACTCCAGCGGCCGGATGCGTCTCGGCCCCCAGCTCCACCAGCTGCATGAGGTTGCGGGCGATGTGGAACGGGTCCTTCACCGGAAGGGCCACCACCTCGTCCTTCGGCTGCCCGCTGCGGTCCCGGATCTGGATCCACTCCCGGCCCTGGTCCCCGCCCGGGAAGGTGCTCAGGGTGTACTCCCAGATCCGGTCGAACCACGGCGCGGCCGCCGGCTGACCATAGCGCCGGGCGGCGATCGCCGTGGTGGCGCAGGCCTCCGAGTGCACCCACCACAGCTTGGTGTCCCAGGTAGCCAGCACGCCCTCGGTGTAGGGCGCTTGCTCGGCGGTGCCGGCCGGCCGGACGGGGCCGGCGGCATCGGTGTAGCGCAGGAGTCCGCCGTGCTCGCGGTCCCAGCCGAGTTCGCACAGCGCGGGCACGCTGTCCAGGGCCTGTCGTCGGTGGGCGTCGGTGCCGAGCAGCTCACCGGCGGCCAGCACCATCCAGATCGCTTCGATGGCGTGCCCAGGAACGCGGTGCCGCTCGACCACGGTCTCGGTGCCCGCGTCCGGGGCACCGCCGGCCCGAGGCATCTCCACGAACGTCCCGTCCGCAGCGCGGAAGGACATCACGTGCTCGATCTCCGTGGCCAGAGCGGCCCGGGTGGTGGTGCCGTCCAGGTCCAGCGACCCCTCGGCCTGGGCGAGGACCAGCAGGGCGTTCAGGGCGATCATGTGCGGCCCGAGCGCGTCCCGCCCGGCCGGGATCTGATAGGGCGGGGTGGGACCGGTGCCGGCGTGGATGTCGGCCAGCGCTCGCTCCAGCACGCTGCGCGCCGGGACCAGCACGGCCGGGTCCGCCGTGCGTGCCGCCAGGCCCGCCAGGCCCATCACCGCGAACAGGTCGGCGTACACGCTCCGGTCCGGGACGGTGGGGTCGACCACCGGTGAGCCATCCCGCTGCACCGCGAAGCGGCAGGTGCCGTCGGTGCGTACGGCGTGGTCGGTGAGGAACTGGCCGCCCCGCTCCGCCCAGCCGGTGAGCAGCTCGGGGTCGGCGGAGAGCAGCCCCTGCTCGGCCAGGGTGGCGGCGTGGCTGAGCAGCCAGACGAATCGCCCCTGGGACCAGGTGAACTTGGTCTCCGCCGTTCGGGTCCGACCACGGTTGTCGAAGCAGGTGTGAAACCCGCCGAGCTCGTGGTCGATCCCGTTCTCGTACCAGAACGGCAGGATGACCTGCTCCAGCTCGGTACGGGCGCGTTTCGCGAACCCCATCCAGCCTCCTCGCCTCGGTGTTCAGCGTCGTCGGTTCCCCGCCGATCCTAAGCGAGCCGACCCGATCCGTGCAAGCGGTTGCAGGGGTGGTCACGGTGGCGCATTGTCGCGACGTCAGGGGAGGGGTGGCCTGCTTTTCGGCGCGCTGCTGCGGATCGCCGGTCGCTGCCAGACGCCTCGCCGGGGGAGTGGTCCCGTCTGCTGTCGGCGGGATCTTCGTCAGGGTGTTGACCCGGCACGGTCCGCTCGCTACAGTCATCTGCAACCGATTGCAATGGAGAGTGAGAATGGTCCTGACGGAGTCTGATGTGCACCCGCCCACGGTCCGCATCGGTGCGACCGTGGCCGAGGCTGCCGAGGCCGCCGCCGAACGGGCCGCAGCGGGGATCCTGGCTGCCCTGGCTGCACGAGGCTCGGCCCGAGTGCTGTTCGCCAGCGCGCCCTCCCAGGAGGCGATGCTCGCCCGGCTCGGCGCTGATTCGCGGATCGATTGGTCGCTGGTGCACTCCTTCCACCTGGACGAGTACGTCGGCCTGCCGGCCAGCGCCCCGCAGTCCTTCGGGCAGTGGCTGCAGGACCGGCTTCCGGCCGCGGCACTGCCCGGATTCGTTCGGATGCATGCCGAGGACGAGGCCGGAGTGATAGCCGAGATCGAGCGGTACAGCACCCTCATCGGGGAGGCACCGGTCGACGTCACCTGCCTGGGGATCGGGGTGAACGGGCATATCGCCTTCAACGAGCCCGGGGTGTCCGACCTGGACGACCGGGATCGTGCCCGGCAGGTGGACCTGGACCTGGCCTCCCGCCAGCAGCAGGTGGACGAGGGGCTGTTCCCGACCCTGGCCGACGTGCCGACCTCGGCGATCACCCTCACCGTGCCGGCGGTGACCGGAGCCCGGATGCTGGTCTGCACTGTGCTCGGGTCGCACAAGGCCCAAGCAGTCGCCGGAGCGCTGGAGGGACCGATCGGTGCCGACTGCCCGGGCAGCCTGATGCAGGCACACCCGGAGGCGTACTGGTTCCTGGACGAGGCTGCCGCCGGGCAGCTGCGGCGGCAGCACCCCGGCCGCTGACCCAGCCTGCTGCGCAGACGGTGCAACACCGGCCGGTCTGAGCACATAGACCCAGTGGACCCGAGTATCGCCTGATCCGCTGGAGGCTGTGATGACCCGCAGCAACGACGAGGACCCGCTGGAGCGGCTGCGCGCCGCCGACCCTGCCGTCGATGGCGCAGCACCCGACCGGAACCGCATCCGGGCGGCAGTGGACCGTCGGCTCGCCGAGACGGCCGGGGCGCCGGAGTCAACGGGACCGGACCCAGCGCCGGGCGTTCACGGTGTCATGGCGGACGCGCATGACCGGGCGGACGAGCACCCCAGGGCGGCTGGACAGGACGAGCACCCCGGGGCGGCCGAGCACCGCTCTGCGGACGAGCTCGCCGCACGGCGTCGGCGCCGCCGGCCGCTGCGGTACGCGGCGGCCGCGGTCGGTGCCGTGCTCCTCCTCGGCGGCGGGTACACGATCGGCGCCGAGTCCGGCGGGCTCGCCGGGAGCGCCGACCTTGCGGCCGGGGGCCAGGCGGAGGAGGAGCAGGCCAGCTCGCAGGCGTCACCCGAGAGTGCACCGGCGCCGGAGTCGGCTGGCGGCGACGAGTCCGAGCCGGACTCGAGCGGCGGGCAGGACGCGAGCGGCGAGCAGCAGCGCACAGTGTTCACCGCCGGTGACCTGCCCGCAGGACCCGCGCGCGGTCAGGTCTACGCCCTCGACGTCGCGGCCGGCCAGGCCGAGGCCCGTGCCACCGACCTGGCCGCTGCCCTAGGGCTGGACGAAGCCCCGCAGGAGCAGGACGGCACCTGGGTGGTCGGTGCCGGGGACGGCAGCACGCCGATGCTGCGGCTCTACCCGGACGGGACGATGGAGTACGCCGACCCGGAGCTGTACCCGTGGACCTGCCTGCCGGCCGAACCGCCGACCGATCCTGGGTCCACCGGCGAACCGGGTGCCGGCGAAGAGCCGGGAGCCACCGGCGAGCCCGGTGCCACCATCGAACCGGACGAGGGCGGTGCCCCGAGCGGCCCCGCGGACTGCGCGGATGCCGAGGTGCCCGCACCTGCCGATGCGGCGGAGACCTTCGCCGCCTTCCTCGACGACGCGGGACTGGTCGCCGACCGGTACGAGATCCGCACCGAGGACGCCGCGGTGGGGGCCAGGGTCACCGCCACCCTGCTCCTGGACGGACAGCAGAGCCAGGTGAGCGTGGCCGGCATCCTGGTCCCGGGCGGGATCGCCGCCGCCTGGGGATTGCCCGCCACGGCCACGGACCTGGGCGAGTACCCCCTGATCAGCCCCACCGACGCCGTCCAGCGGCTGATGGACCCGAAGTTCTCCGGCGGCGCCGACGTGATCACGGTCCCCGGTCCCCGATTCGCCGGCGACCAATCCAGCGGTGTGGTGGCCACTCCCGATCCCCGGTTCTCCGGCCCGGCACCCACGTCCGGGGCGCCGGTGCCCTGGCCGGTGCGGGAGGTCCAGATCACGACGGCGGAGCTCACCCTGGTCCCGGTCCGCACCTCCGCCGGGGTGCTCGCCCTGCCCAGCTATGAACTCGCCGGGACCGATGCGGGCGGCACCGAAGGCACCTGGACGGTGCCAGCCCTGACCGAGGACAGCTTCGACTTCACCGGCTGACGCACCCCAGCCCATACCCTCCGCCGGTGTGTCGCGTTCTGTCCCCCTCCATCGATGCGCCGCGTTCCGTCTCCTCGCGGGCCGTGGAAGAGACGAATCGCGGCACAGCGACGGCGGTGGGCTCGCGCATCGGACCACCGGTCACCAGGCCGTGGGAGCGTGGCAGACTGCAAGGGTGTCGAGCGCCACCGAAACCGATACCAGCACTGCACTGCTCACCGCGCTGCGCTCCGCGCTGCAAGGCGAGGTGGACGCGAGCACCCGGCGCCGGGCGGAGTACTCCACCGATGCCTCCAACTACCGGGTGGTGCCCGAGGTGGTGGTCTTCCCCCGCTCCACCCAGGACGTGCTCACCGCGCTGCAGATCGCCCGGACCCACGGCGTCCCGGTGACCTCCCGCGGCGGCGGTACCTCGATCGCCGGGAACTCGGTGGGCCCTGGGATGATCCTGGAGTTCTCCAAGCACCTGAACCAGATCCTGGAGGTCGACCCCGAGGCACGTACCGCACGGGTGCAGCCCGGTGTGATCATGACCGACCTGCAGAAGGCAGCGGCCGTGCACGGGCTCCGGTTCGGCCCCGACCCGTCCAGCCAGGCCCGCGCCACGATGGGCGGACTGATCGGCAACAACGCCTGCGGCCCGCATGCGGTCGCCTACGGGCACACCGCCAGCCAGGTCATCTCCCTGGAGGTGGTGGACGGCCAGGGCCGGCGGTTCACCGCCGGTGCCGGCGACCTGGAGGCGGTGCCCGGGCTGTCCGAGCTGGTGCAGGGGAAGCTGGCCACCATCCGCACCGAGTTCGCCCGCTTCTCCCGGCAGCTCTCCGGCTACTCCCTGGAGCACCTGCTCCCGGAGAACGGCAGCGACCTGGCGAAATTCCTGGTCGGCACCGAAGGCACCCTGGTCACCGTGCTCGAGGCCACGGTGCGCCTGGTCCCGCTGGCCACCTCCCCGGTACTGCTCGCCCTGGGGTACCCGGACATGCCCTCCGCCGCTGATGCGGTGCCGGCGATGCTCGCCCACGACGTGCTCGCCGTCGAAGGCCTGGATGCGGAACTGGTGGATGTGGTCCGCCAGCACAAGGGTGACCATGCCGTCCCGGATCTGCCCGACGGGGCCGGCTGGCTGCTGATCGAGGTGGGCGGCGACAGCCCCGAGGATGCGCTGGCAAAGGCGCAGGCGGTGGCCGCCGATTCCGGGACGGACGCGGTCCAGGTGATCCCCGCCGGTCCGGAGGCGGCAGCGATGTGGCAGATCCGCTCCGACGGCGCCGGCCTGGCCGGGCGTACCGCCGCCGGTGCCCAGGCCTGGCCAGGGTGGGAGGACGCCGCGGTGCCGCCGGAGAACCTGGGCAGCTACCTGCGCGAGTTCCAGGCGCTGATGGCCTCCTACGGCGTCACCGGTTTGCCCTATGGCCACTTCGGTGACGGCTGCATCCACATCCGGATCGACTTCCCACTCACCGACCAGGCCGGAGCCGAGGCGTTCCGGGCGTTCATGCTCGACGCCGCCGCCCTGGTGGCCCGGCACGGCGGCTCGCTCTCCGGGGAGCACGGTGACGGGCGTGCTCGGGGTGAGCTGCTCACCGCGATCTACTCCCCGGCGGCGATCGGGCTGTTCGAACAGGTCAAGGCCCTGCTCGACCCGGCTGACCTGCTCAACCCGGGCGTGGTGGTCCGGCCGAGGGCCGTGGACGCGGACCTGCGCCGGCCGCACGCCAAGCCCCTGCCGCTGCTGAACGGATCCGGCTTCTCCTTCGCCCACGACGGCGGGGACATGACCAACGCCGTGCACCGGTGCGTGGGCCTGGGTAAGTGCCGTGCCGATCTGCCCAGCTCGTTCATGTGCCCCTCCTACCTGGCCACCCGGGACGAACGGAACTCCACCCGCGGGCGCGCACGAGTGCTGCAGGAGATGGCCAACGGCACGCTGGTGCAGGGCTGGGACTCCCCGGAGGTGCACGAGTCCCTCGACCTGTGCCTGTCCTGCAAGGCCTGCGCCAGCGACTGCCCCGCCGGAGTGGACATGGCCCAGTACAAGTCCGAGGTGCTGCACCGCACCTACCGCGGCAAACGGCGCCCGGTGAGCCACTACGCGTTGGGCTGGCTGCCCCGGTGGGCGCGGGCGATCACCGCTGCGCCGGCTCTGGCTCGCGTGGTCAACGCGGTGCTGGGGGTGCGCCCGATCGGCAAGCTGGTGCTCGCCGCCGGCGGCATGGACACCCGCCGGCAGATGGTCTCCTTCGCCGGGGAGTCCTTCCCCCGGTGGTGGCGCCGTCGCACTGGTGCCCCCGCTGCCCGGGGGAGCCGGTCTGGCCCACGGAGCGAACGCCGTCGGGAAGTGCTGCTCTGGGCCGACTCGTTCTCCTCCTACCTGGACACCTCCGGAGCCCGCGCCGTGGCCGACGTGCTGGAACAGGCCGGCTACACCGTGCGGGTGCCGGAGGCTTCCGCCTGCTGCGGCCTCACCTGGATCTCCACCGGCCAGCTCGACGGCGCCCGGTCCCGGTTGCGGCAGACGATGGACGTGCTCTCCCCGTACGCTCGCGCGGGAATCCCGATCGTGGGTATCGAGCCGTCCTGCACAGCGGTGCTGCGCTCGGACCTGGTCGACCTGTTCCCCGAGGACGACCGTGCCCGGCTGCTCGCCGAGCACACGTACACCCTGGCCGAGCTGCTCACCGGGGCCGAGGCGCCGCCGGACTGGCAGGTCCCGGACCTGACCGGGACCACGATCATCGCTCAGCCGCACTGCCACCAGCACGCGGTGATCGGCTACCAGGCGGACCTGGACCTGCTGCGGCGCGCCGGGGCCGAGGTGACCACGTTGACCACCTGCTGCGGGCTGGCTGGGAACTTCGGCATGGAGAAGGGCCACTACGACGTCTCGGTGGGCGTGGCGGAGCAGTCGCTGCTGCCTGCCCTGCGCTCTGCCCCCGAGGGTGCGGTGTACCTGGCGGACGGCTTCTCCTGCCGCACCCAAGCGAGTCACCTGGCCGGCGTGGAGGGGATACACTTGGCAGAGTTGCTCAGGCGAGCAGGGGCGTAGTTGGGCATCTGTTGACCTTCACTCACCCCACGGTCCACTGAGAGGCTCCCCTCCATGCCGTCGTTCGCCTTCGAGTCCGGTTATCTCGTTCCCGCCTCGATCGGCCAACCGAGCACGAGTCCGCTCACCCCGGAGGTCCGCAGAGCGCTGCGGGACTATCTGCTGGACGTGATCGAGGCGGACCTGTTCCCGATCGAGTGGAGCGGTGAGGACGATCCGGTCCTGACGGCGATGGACGTGGCCGGGCAGGTAGTCACCGCCGTGGTCACTGACAAGCTGGACGGCGACCGGCTGCTGTCTGCGCTCACCCGTGCCGGCGAAGCGACCGCGAGCCCGTGGCTGACCATCGCCGGGCGGTACCACAGCGGGGTGGGCGGTTTCCGTCGGGACTGGAACGCGTTCCGCGAGTCCCGCCCGGCCGGTGCCCAGCCCGGGCCACAGCTGTATGTGGTGGCCGGGGAGGTGACCCGCGAAGTACTCGAGGCCACCCGGGTGCTGCACGGGGTGCAGGTGTTCGCCGTGGATGCGCGTGAGAGCTCCACCGGGCAGCAGCTGCTCGACGTGACTCCGGTGCAGCCGGCCACGATCCGGGTGCTCGAGGGAGCTGTGGTGCACGAGATCGAACCGGCGATCACCGCGGCGAGCCCGGGTCCGGCGTTGTCGGCACCGACCCCGGTTGCTGCCGATGTGGCGCGCACGGCCGAGGAACCACCAGAGCCGGAGACCCCGGGCTCTGCTGACCCGGCTGAGCCGGTGCCGGAGGAATCGGAGCTGGCTGCCGGCGCGGGGGCGGTAGCCGTACCCGCTGACTCGGTGCCGGCTCGGGCTGCTCCGTTCCCGGAGCGCTCCCCGGCCACCGCGCCGGAACCGGAACCGGAGACCGACCCCGTGGACCCCCAGCTGCGCGCCGTAGCCCAGCTCGTCGGTGCGCCGATGCCGATCGAGCTCCGGCATGCCGGTCAGGTGCAGCATGCCGTGCTCACCGCCGAGGGGGCGTTGCAGGTGGGTGAGGCGAGGGTAGCCACCATCGAACGAGCCACCGAGATCCTCGGCGGCGAGCCGAGTCATGCCTGGACGGCCTGGCACGTGGCCGGGTTCCCGATGGCGGACGCACGGGCCGAGGCGACCCGCGCCCCAGCACCGGTGCGCAGTGCGCGTCGGCGCCGCCGGGCTGGCTGATCGGGGCGGCGGTCTCGGCTGATCAGGGACCGGACCGCTGATCAGGCCACCGGGTTGGTAGGCCTCAGAGCAGCGGGAGGTGCGGCGCCAGGTCGGGGAGACCGTCGCTGGGGTACTCCGGGCGGACCGCTTCCCGGCGGACGGCTTCGTCCCAGGAGATCCGGCCCGTGGCTACCAGGATCCATGCCTCCTCGTCGGCCATGAGCAGGCGGTAGCCGGTGCGCTCGGTGACGATCTGCAGGAGTGCCTCAGCGACCAGGTGCCGGGCACCGCTGTCCACCGGGACGGGATCGCCCAGGGCGGGGGCGAGGTCGTACCCGTGTACGACCAGCTCGACCAGGCGGGTGAGGAGGAAGTCCCCGACGCTGATCGCGCCGTACCGGGTGTGGACCAGGGTGTGCGCATTGTTGGCGACCAGCACCTCGGCATGCTGCAGCGCCCGGTCCGCGATCGGTTCGACGGCGGTGAGGACATCCTCGGCCTCGGCGGCCAGCGCCTGGGTCTTCGCCGCGATCGCCTCCGCCCGGGCGGCGTAGTGGGCGAGGTACTCCCCCACGCTGAGCACCGGCTCCGCTCCACCCGGCTCACACGGTTCGCACCGGTTGATCGGGTCGAGCGCGACGCCGAGATGCGCCACCACCTCCCGCACCGTCCAACCGGGCAGTGAGCTCTGCTCCGCCAGCACCGCGTCGGCGGTGTCCTCCAGCCGGGTGTGCAGCAGTTCCCACTGGTCGCGGAGCTCACCGACGATCTGCGCTGGAGTGGCCATCTGTCCATCATGGCGCACCGGCCCGCGCTGTGGGGGAGGGACGCGATAGCCTCCAGGGACGATAACGAGAGGCGGGACGTGGTGACACTGCGCTGGGGACTGATCGGACCGGGACGGATCGCGGAGAAAGTGGCTGCGGACTTCCCGCACGTGACCAACGGGCAGCTGACGGCGGTGGCCTCCCGCAGCCGGGAACGGGCGGAGGCGTTCGCCGACCAGCACGCGGCTCTGGCGGGCCACCCGGTCCGTGCCGTGGAGGGGTACGACGCGCTGCTCGCCGACCCGGAGATCGACGCGGTCTACATCGCCACGCCGCACAGCGACCACGCCCGCCAGGCGATCGCCGCGATCCAGGCCGGCAAGGCGGTGTTGCTGGAGAAGTCGTTCACCGCCACGCTCGATGGCGCCCGGCGGGTCACCGAGGCAGCGCAAGCCCACGATGTGTTCGTGATGGAGGCGATGTGGACCCGGTTCCAGCCGGCGATCCAGCGCGCCAAGGAGTTGGTCGCCGACGGCGCGATCGGGCAGGTCCGGGCAGTGGCGGCCGATCTGGGGGTGCGCCGTGAGCTCGACCCGGAGGACCGGATGTTTGCCCTCGAGCTGGGCGGCGGCGCCCTGCTGGACCTGGGCGTGTACGTGGCCTCCTTCGCCCAGCACATCCTCGGGACCCCGGACCGGGTGCACGCCACCGGCTCGCTGGTGCCGGAGACCGGTGTGGATGCCGAGGCCGGGATCCTGCTCGGCTACCACGATGGGCGCAGTGCCACCCTGCAGGTCTCCTTCCACCTCCCGCTGCCGGGTAACGCCCGGATCTACGGCACCGACGGCTGGATCGACGTCCCGCCCCGGTTCCACCACCCGGACCGGATCGTGCTGCACCGCGCGGGCCAGGATCCGGTGACCGAGGAGCTTCCGCCACCCGGTGCGGGCTACGCCCTGGAGTTCATCGAGGTGGGCGAGTGCCTGCAGGCCGGGCGGCGGGAGAGCGCCACCATGCCGCTGTCGGACAGCCTCGCGGTGCAGGCGGTGCTGCAGCAGGCTGCCGACCAGCTCGGCGTCGCGCTGTACGACCGCTGAGCAGGCTCCGTCCGCCTACCGGGGCTGAATCCATTCACTCGTCACTCCCCGCGCCGACTCGTGCTCGCGGGTAACGATTCCGCAGCAGGGGTAACGAGGGCGCGGCAGGGTGAGGGAGGCGGGGTGAGGGAGGCAGGGTGCGCAGGGCAGGGTGCGCGGGCAAACGTGGCGCTCAGCTGCGGTCGGCGGCCAGGAACTCGGTGAGGATCGCTCCCACCTGATCGTTCTCGATCAGGAACCCATCGTGACCGTGATCGCTCCGGAGCTCTCGATAGACACCGCCAGGGACGCCGTCGGCAATCCGGCGCGACTGCGACGGCGGGAACAACCGGTCGGAATCCACGGCCAGCGCCAGGGTCCGGGCGCGGATCGAGGCCAACGCCTCCTCCACCCCGCCGCGGTCGCGGCCCAGGTCGTGGGTGAGCATCGACTCGGTGAGCGCCACGTAGGAGTTCGCATCGAATCGGCGGGACAGCTTGTCCGCGTGGTGGTCCAGGTAGGACTGCACCGCGAACCGGCCACCGCCACCGAGCGGGTTCTCCCCGCCCTGCGGGATCCGGCCGAACCGTTCGTCCAGCTCGTGTGCACTGCGGTAGGTGGTGTGCGCGATCTGGCGGGCGATGCCCAGGCCCACGTGCGGTCCGTCCCCGTCGGCGGCGTCGTAGTAGTCGCCACCGCGGAACTTCGGGTCGGCCCGGATCGCTCCGAGCTGGGCGTGCGCCCACGCGATCTGGTCGGCGGAGGTCTGCGCGGCGGTGGCGATCGCAGCGATCGCGGCCACGCGCTCCGGGGCGGAGACTGCCCACTCCAGCACCCGGTGCCCACCCATCGAGGCCCCGATCACCAGCTGCCAGGTGCCTACGCCCAGGTGGTCGGCCAGCTCGAGCTCGGCGGCCACCTGGTCGCGCACGGTCACGTACGGGAACCTGCTGCCCCACGGGGTGCCGTTCGGCGCGGGGGAGGAGGGTCCGGTGCTGCCCTGACAGCCGCCGAGCACGTTCGGGGCCACCACGAAGTACTTCTCGGTGTCCAGCGGTAGGCCGGGGCCCACCAGGCTGGCCCACCAGCCGGCGGACGCGTGCCCGTCCTCGGCGTCCCCCACCACGTGGCTGTCCCCGGTGAGGGCGTGCAGGATCAGGATCGCGTTGTCCCCCGTGGGGCTCAGCTCACCCCAGGTCTCGTAGGCGAGGGTCACATTCGGCAGCTGGCCACCGGCCTCCAGGGGGAGCGGACCGAGTTCGACGAACTGCCGGTTGCCGACCGGGTGATCCTCGCGCCAGGCGCCGCTCGCGGGGACCGGGGTGGTGGGGATGTGCCGGCGCCGGGCAGGCCGGGTCGGCCGGACGACGCGTCCGGCCGACCTGAACTGGCGACTTGTCACGGGGTACACGATAGGTGGTCCTTGCCTCAGGCGCTGACTGTCGTCTCCGCCGAGCCCTGCGTGGCGGCGTTCGCAGCAGCGAAACCCTTCTCCAGGTCGGCGATGATGTCGTCGATGTGCTCCAGTCCCACCGAGAGCCGCACCAGGCCCGGGGTGACGGCGCTCGCAGCCTGCTCCTCGGGGCTGAGCTGGGAGTGCGTGGTCGAGGCGGGGTGGATCACCAGGGAGCGGACGTCACCGATGTTGGCCACCAGGGAGTGCAGTTCCAGACTGTCGACAAACGCCTTCCCGGCCGCCAGGCCCCCGGCGATCTCGAACGCCAGCACGGCACCGGGCCCGGCCGGGGCGTACTTCTGCGCCAGCTGGTAGTAGGGGCTGGACGGCAGGCCGGCGTAGTTCACGGTGACGACGTCGGAGCGAGCCTCGAGCCATTCGGCCACCTTCTTCGCGTTCTCCACGTGCCGCTCCATCCGCAGGGAGAGTGTCTCCAGGCCCTGCAGCAGCAGGAAGGAGTTGAACGGCGAGGCCGCCGGGCCGAGGTCGCGCAGCAGCTGCACCCGAGCCTTGAGGATGAAGGACAGGTTCACCCCGAACGCGCCGCCCTCGCCCAAGTCCCGGGCGTAGACCAGGCCGTGGTAGCTGGGGTCGGGCTGGTTGTAGTTCGGGAACTTCTCCGGGTAGTCGGCGTAGTTGAACGAACCCGCGTCCACGATCGCGCCGCCGATGGAGGTGCCGTGCCCGCCCAGGTACTTGGTGGTGGAGTGGACCACCACGTCTGCCCCGTGCTCCAGGGGGCGCACCAGATAGGGCGTGGCCACGGTGTTGTCCACGATCAGCGGCACACCGATCTCGTGGGCGACGGCGGAGATCGCCTGGATGTCGAGGACGTCACCCTTGGGGTTGGGGATGGTCTCGCCGAAGAACAACTTGGTGTTTTCCTGCGCGGCCGCGCGCCAGGACTCCGGGTCGTCGGGGTTCTCCACGAAGGTGACCGACAGGCCGAGCTTGGGCAGGGTGTAGTGCAGCAGGTTGTAGGTGCCGCCGTACAGGGACGGGCTGGCGACCACATGGTCTCCGGCCTCGGCGACGTTCAGGATCGCAAGCGTCTCGGCGGCCTGACCGGAGGCGACCACCAGGGCGCCCACGCCGCCTTCGAGTGAGGCGAGCCGGTCCTCGACGACGCCGTTGGTGGGGTTGTTCAGCCGGGTGTAGATCGGGCCCAGCTCGGCGAGGGCGAACCGCTTGCCCGCCTCGTCGGTGTCCTTGAACACGTAGGAGGTGGTCTGGTGGATCGGCACGGCGCGTGAGCCGGTGTCGGCGTCCGGGGCCTGGCCGGCGTGGATCTGTCGGGTATCGAAGTGCCAGTTCTCGCTCATCACGGTCTCTCTTCTAGGTGTAGACCCGGGATAGCTGGCTCGACATGCGCCGAACCGACCATCCCGGTGGGGTGGTCGGTGCACGTCGGCCCGTCGGCGCGGGTTCCCGAAGGGGCCTCACCGCGCGGAGGGCATGCCGAACGTGCGCATCAGCGACACATTCGGCAGAACATGTGGCTCACAGTACGTGCATGATCAGGTTCCGGATAGCCTGTCTCGCACTGTGGACAAGGGTGGGTGCTCAACTGTCCTGCCGCTGAGCCGTCTGTTCTGCAGGGTGTGTGAGCCCAGCACCCTGCACAGCTGACGGTTAGGGGTGGCGGTGAGCGCGTTCGCCCTCTTGACAAATAATTTTGTCAAAGGTTTCATGGCCGCATGCAAGACATGCAGATCGTGACCGACCCACAGGCCGCTGCGCTGTTGCTGGACCCCGTGCGGCGTCAGTTGCTCGCCGCGGCCCGGGAACCGGCGTCGGCGGCACAGCTCGCGCAGTGCGTGGGCCTGAGTCGGCAGAAGGTGAACTACCACGTGCGAGCGCTGGAGCAGCGTGGGCTGCTGGAGCAGGTCGAGGAGCGCCGGTGGGGTGGGATCACCGAACGTCTGCTGACGGCAACGGCGGTCTCCTACGTGGTCTCGCCGGACGCCCTCGGCGAGGTCACCGCCGATCCGCGGAAGGTGACGGACCGGCTCTCGGCCCAGTACCTCGTCGCACTGGCGGCGCGCGCAGTGCGCGAGGTCGGCGAGTTGCTGCGTCGTGCCGCAGCGGAGGGCAAGCAGGTGGCCACGCTGTCGCTGGACTCGGTGGTCCGCTTCCGGTCTGCCGAGGAACGAGCACAGTTCGCCGAGGAGCTCGGCGCGGCCGTGCGCTCGCTGGTCGCCCGCTACCACGCACCCGAGGATCCTGCCGGCCGCGAGCACCGATTCGTGATCGCGGTCCATCCGGTCCCACCCACCACCGTGTCCGAGACACCGGACGAACAGGAGGAGCAGAGATGAATGAGGACCCGGATATGAAGCCCCGCATCATCGATCTGGAGATCGAGGTGCCGGGAACTCCGGAGCAGGTCTGGGACGCGATCGCCACCGGTCCGGGCGTCTCTGCCTGGATGCACCCGACGCAGATCGAGGAGCGCGTCGGCGGGCGGTACGCCTTCGACATGCGGCTCGGTGCCGGGCGCAATGAGAGTGGTCACGTCACCGACTATGACCGTCCGCATCGATTCGCCACCGCCGGTGTGCGCTGGGAACCGCAGGGCGAGGCGCCCGCGGCAACGCTCGCCACCGAGTGGTTGATCGAGAACCGCGTCGGCGACATCTGCACAGTGCGGATGGTGATGAGCGGCTTCGGCACCGGCGACGTCTGGGACGAGGAGATCGACGGTATGGCCGCAGGGATGCGCCAGGCGCTGGAGGCGCTGCGCAGCTACCTGCAGGGGGTTGTGGGTTGACCACGGCGTACCGGGCGACCGGCAGGGACGGCGCTCAGCGCGGACAGGACAAGGACGGGCAGTACAAGCACGCGAGGGGATGAAATCAGATGTTGCTCGAGAACAAGGTGGCAGTGGTGTACGGGGCCGGTGGGGCCGTCGGTAGTGCCGTCGCACGGACATTTGTCCGCGAGGGGGCTGAGGTTTTCCTCGCGGGTCGGACGAGAGCGAAGCTGGAGCACACTGCCGAGGCGGTCGAAGCAGCGGGGCGACGTGCCCGGGTGGCGACCGTCGACGCGCTGGATGAAGACGATGTCGACAACCACCTGGAGTCTGTGCTGGAAGCGGCGGGCCGGGTCGACATCAGTGTCAATGCCGTCGGCTTCGACAATGGTGAGCAGGGCGTCGCGCTCACCAGCCTGACCGCCGACGCCTACTCTCAGCCGATCGCTGAGTACACGCGGACCCACTTCGTCACCGCGAAGGCGGCGGCCGGGCACATGACGGCACGAGGGCACGGGGTGATCCTGACCGTGTCCAACCCGATGGCCCAGGCTCCGGCGGCCCTGTCCGGCTGCTTCGGCCAGTACGGAGCCGCCGTCGAGAATCTCACCACCCAGCTCGCCGCCGAGCTCGGCCGGGACGGTGTGCGCGCACTCTGCCTGCGCCCGAACGGCATGCCCGACTCCGCGCGGGACCATGACGGTGCACCGGGGCGGATGTGGCGTCGGGCGGCGCAGCGGTTCGGCATCGGCATCGACGAGCTGCTCGAGACGATCGGGGGCGGCACGCTGAGCGGCGAGCCGGTCACCACTGAGGATGTCGCTGAGACCGCGGCATTCGTGGCATCGGACCGAGCCAAGGGGCTGACGGGCACGGTTATCAATGTCACTGGAGGTGCAGTGGCGGACTGACGACGGTCTGCTGCCGCGACCAACACCTTGCACCATTGCCGGCTCGCTGCGGGCCGGTATGTGACAGATGTGAATTTTGTGAATCAAGGGGCTGGTGTTCACAAAATCTGCAAGTTCGAGTACGTTGGGGCGCGGTTGATCGTCAACGTCAATGCGACACGCCGAGGTTGTCTCGCTTTGATGACGGCGGAGGGCCCGTTGCGCAGATGCGCAGCAGTGTCGTTCAGGACGAGGAGCAGATTCGGTGGTGACCCGGACCAAGTGGCGCAGCGCACTGGCTGCGCTGGCCGCAGGTGTGCTGGCTGGCACGTTGTCGGCGGCACCCGCGCACGCCGATCCGGACTACCCCAGCGAGGACGACATCGCCCAGGCCGAACAGGCCGAGCAGTCCACCGCCGACCAGGTTCGGGCGATCGAGGTCCAGCTCGCGGCGAACAGCGCGGAGCTGGAACAGGCACGCGTGGACGCTTCAGTGGCGGCGGAGGCCTACAACCAGGCATCGGTCGAGCTGGAGCAGGCCCAGGCCGATGCTGACCAGGCCGCCGAAGCTGCTGAGCAGGCGGATGCAGACGTGCTCGCGGCGGAGCAGCAGGTGGCCCAGATCGCCATGGCCTCCTATCGCAACAACGGCGAGGTCCAGCAGCTGTCGATGTTCTTCAGCGCCGACGACTTCGACCAGGCGCTGGATCGGGCAACCCTGTTCCAAATGATCGGCTCCGATGCCGATGACGCCCATCAGCGCCTCGACGCCGCCGAACGGGTAGCACAGGTGATGCACCAGCGTGCGGACGAGGCCGTAGCCGACGCTGAAGCGGCCGCATCGGCTCGCCAGGAAGCGTCCCAGAACGCCGATGCGGCAGCACTGGCAGCACAGAACACCATGGAGAGCACCGCCAGTGAGCGTGAGGCGATGCTCACCGAACTGGCCGACCTGCGCCAGACCACTGTGGAGCTCGAGGAGGAGCGCCAGGCCGGGATCGAGGCCGAGCGGCGGGAGCGGGAGAACGCGGCAGCCGCCGCGGAGCTCGAGGCGCAGGCGGAGCGGGAGGCGGCCGCAGAAGCGGCACAGGCACAGGAGGAGGCCGCTGCTACAAGCTCGAGCGAGCGGGACGACTCCTCGAGCCGGTCGAGCGACCGGACCGAGCGGCCCAGCAGCAGCGACTCCGAGTCGAGCAACAGTTCCGGTGGGAGCAACTCCACGGGGAACAGTTCGGGCTCGTCCGGCAGCGGCGGTTCCGGCGGGAGTAACTCCGGTTCTTCCGGGAGTGGCGGCTCTGGCGGGAGTGACTCCGGTTCGTCCGGGAGCGGGGGCTCCGGTGGTAGCGACTCCGGTTCCTCCGGGAGTGGCGGCTCCAGCGCACCCTCGAGCGTGGGCCGGGCGGCGCTGGACTGGGCGATGACCCAGATTGGCAAGCCCTACATCTGGGGTGCGACCGGGCCGAACGGGTACGACTGCTCCGGCCTGACCATGCGTGCCTTCCAGAACGCCGGCGTGAACCTGCCGCGCACCACCGGGGCGCAGTACGCAGCCACCTCCCGGGTCCCGGTCGGCGACATGCGCCCAGGCGACCTGATCTTCTACTCCCGCAACGGTTCGGCCTCCGGGATCTACCACGTGGCCATCTACGCCGGGAACGGGATGCGGGTGCATGCACCGTCGCCCGGCAGCAGCGTGGAGCACGTGCCGATCTGGTGGAGCAACGTGCTCCCCTACGCCGGGCGCGTCTGATCACGCCGCGCGTCTGATCACGCCGCGCGTCTGACCACGGGCCACGGCCTGTGACCGTCACTGACCGCTGCCGCTGCTCGCGGCGGCGGTCGGACTCAGCCGCGCAATGAGTAGGTGAGCACGGCATTGCCGGCGGAGGTCACAGTGTGCTCCACCAGGCGCAGCCGGGTCACCGGTACCGTGTCGTCGAACAGCCGGCGGCCCTGACCCACAGCCGGGTGCACGGTCAGCGTGAGGGTATCCACCACCCCGGCCAGGAACAGGGACCGCACAGTCTCGATCCCACCGGCGACCACGATCCCACCCTGCCCGGAACCGGCGAGATCGCGCACGTAGGCCACCGGATCGCCGTCGATCGCGGCACTGTTCCACCCCAGGTCGCCGCTCCCGGCAGAGGTGAGCACATGCTTGCGAGCGGGATTGATGAACGCCGCGAACGGATCGCCGTCGGCATGCGGCGGCCAGTATTCGCTCCACTCCTCCCAGAGCGTGCGGCCGATCACCACATCGGTCACCCCGGCCAACGAGGCGCCCATCAACTGCCCCTCCTCGGGGCCGAAGGCATCGAACTGGAACGTATCCGGGGCCTCGACCACCCCGTTGACGGCGCAGAAGAGGTGGGCGGAGACGGTGCGGGCCATGGCGGGTCCTTTCCTCGACGGGAACGGCACCGGGGTGGTGCCGTCACTCCTAGAACGCTTCGCCCGGCCCGAACTCATCGGTGCCGGGACGCCTCCGGTGCCCTCGAACTGGTCCGCCGTGTCCGGTCAGTGCCCGATATGCGGCTGTGGGTGGGTGTACCCGGTCTCCTCGGCGCGCTGGAAGGAGCGACGGATCTCCTCCTCAGCGGCCTCCCGGTCCACCCAGTGCGCGCCTTCGACCGACTTGCCCGGCTCCAGGTCCTTGTACACCTCGAAGAAGTGTTGGATCTCCAACCGGTGGAACTCGGAGACGTCATCGATATCGCTGCGCCAGCTGGCCCGCTGGTCCCCGACCGGTACGCAGAGCACCTTGTCGTCACCGCCGGCCTCGTCGCGCATCCGGAACATGCCCAGGGCACGACACCGGATCAGGCAACCCGGGAACGTGGGCTCCTCGAGCAGTACCAGGGCATCCAGCGGGTCGTTGTCCTCACCGAGGGTGCCGTCGATGTAACCGTAGTCGTCCGGGTAACGGGTCGAGGTGAACAGCATCCGGTCAAGACGGATCCGACCGGTCTCGTGGTCCACCTCGTACTTGTTCCGCTGACCTTTGGGGATCTCGATGGTGACGTCGAATTCCACAGCCTGTCTCTTCTCACTTCGCCGATGTGCTACCCCTAGTGTGGCGTACGGCGGGCCGATCCGGGTGAGCCCGCGGAGACGAAGGGCAAAGTGTGGCGAAGACGGCAGGTCGAGGTGAGCGACCGACCGGGCAGCGAACAGGCCGGCCACCTGCGCGCCGTCCGGCCCCGGCGAGCGCGAGCAACAAGCGCCAGCCGGCCAAGGTCTACCGCCGGCGCCGGATCACAGTAGGTCTGGCGCTGCTCCTGGTCCTCGGCACCGGGTACGCCGCGTTGGACGCCGCCGACATTGCGCCCGGTGTGCTGACCACCACCGAACCCTGGCCGGAGGCGGAGCCGTTCCCGCAGCCCGCCCTGCCCGGTCCGGTGGCCGAGGCCGCGGTGCCGGGCCTGTCCGAGGATGCCCCGATGCCCACCACCGAGGCACTGACCGAGCTGACAGCAGACCTCCTGCCACCCGCCGTGGCCGGCCCCGAACCCGGGGTGATGGTGACGGACGTGGCCAGCGGCACCGAGCTGCTCGCCCAGAACGTCGCCGACGCCTACGTCCCCGCCTCCAGCCTGAAGGTCCTGGTGGCGCTCGCGGCCGTAGCCACCTATGGCGACCAGCACCGGTTCGAGACCACTGTCACCACCGGCGGCGACGGCCAGATCGCCCTGGTGGGTGGCGGTGACCTCGCACTGGCCGCCGGCAGCGGCGACCCGGAGGCGGTGGTCGGCCATGCCGGCCTGGGCGACCTCGCCGCACAGACCGCCGAGGCGCTCACCGAGCAAGGGGTCACCAGCGTGCAGCTCGCATTGGACGACACCCTCTTCACCGGCCCCAGCCTGGCGCCCCGATGGGCGGATGTGGACCTGGCCAACGGCTGGGCGATGCACATGTCGCCACTCGCCGTGGACATCGGCCGCATCGATGGTCAGCTGCCGCGGTCCACCGATGCCGGGATGGACGCCGCCGAGACGTTCGCCGAGGCGCTCACCGATGCCGGCATCACCGTGGAGGGGGAGATCGAACGCGCTCCGGCCACCGAGGGTGGCACCGCACTGGCTACTGTCTCCTCGGCCACACTCGGCGAGATCGTCGGCTACACGCTGCAGGCCTCGGAGAACATCCTCTCCGAGACCCTTGGCCGAATGACAGCGGTCGGCACCGGGCACGAGGCAAGTTTCGCAGGAGCCAGCGAGGCGGTGCTCGCGGTGCTTGCCGAGCTCGGCCTGGACACCTCCGGCAACACGATGGTGGATGCCTCCGGGGTGTCCTCGGCCAGCGAGCTCACCCCGCAGCTGCTCACCAGCGCAGTGCAGCTGGCAGCGGACGGCACGCACCCTGAGCTGCTCTCGATCGTCGACGGCGTTCCGGTCGCTGGTCTGGAAGGCACCCTCGCCTCCCGGCTGGGTGACGGTGCTGCGGCCGGCACACTGCGCGCCAAGACCGGCACCCTGCCCCAGGCAATCTCCCTCACCGGTC
This sequence comes from Candidatus Ruania gallistercoris, assembly GCA_019116305.1. Taxonomy (GTDB): domain Bacteria; phylum Actinomycetota; class Actinomycetes; order Actinomycetales; family Beutenbergiaceae; genus Ruania; species Ruania gallistercoris. The sequence goes on from DXBY01000153.1 coordinate 37,750, forward strand.
TGGTCACCACAGCGGAAGGTCGCCTCCTGGCGTTCACGGTGCTCGCCAACGACTTCGACTCCGGCGGGGCCTGGGGTGTGCGCGGGGCCGTGGACGAGTGGGCCACTGCGCTGGCCGCCTGCGGCTGCCGCTGACCCGCAGCGGGCACGCCCGGCCGTGGACTGCTCAGCCGCATCCGGCCCGACCCGCGCCCCGCTCAGCCGGCCTCGGGCGCTGTCGCCTCCTCGGTGCCGACCTCCCGCTCGGCAGCTTCCGGCCGCTCGATCCGCACCCGTCCGCGCATCGCGATGTAGTGGAACAACCCACCGAGCAGGGCACCGATCAGCCAAGCGAACCCGCCGAGCGCCGCCAGGGCGGGCACCCACACCGCAGCGATGGAGAAGATCGCCGCCAGACCGCCCGCCGCCAGCGCCCGCCGGTTCCAGCCGTTGCGGAAGTAGTAGACGCCAGCGGGGTCGGCGGTGAACATGTCCGACACACTCAACCGCCCCCGGCGGAGCAGGTAATAGTCAGCCACCAGGATTCCGTACAGCGGAGCGAGGATGGCGCCGAGGGTGTCCACGAACGCGGGCAGCCCCATGTCTGCGATCACGGCGACCCAGAGCCCGCCGATGATGAAGCCGAACACTGCGGTGATCACCCCGCCGATCTTGAAGCTGATCCGGGACGGCATCAGGTTCGCCAAGTCGTAGGCGGGCGGGATGAAGTTCGCCACCAGGTTGATGCCGACGGTGGCGAGCAGGAAGGTGATCGCCGCGAGCACGGTCAGCGCCGGGTTGCCCACCTGGCCGACGATGTCGGCCGGGTTGGTCAGCGGATCGCCGGTGCCGTCCTGGTAGACGATGTAGGCGCCCGCCGTGGTGAACAGGGACAGGAAGGTGAAGAAGGCCAGCGAGACGGGCAGCCCGAGGAAGTTGCCCCGGCGCATCTGCCGGGTGGTGCGGGTGAACCGGGCGAAGTCACCGAAGTTCACCACCACGGCGGCGAAGTAGGCGACCATCGTGCCGGTCACTCCGGCGAAAGCCAAGAATGCCGACATGCCGCTCTGCGACTCACCCTGGAACAACGAGCCGATGCCGGTGAGCAGCTCATCTCCGGCCTGGATCCAGATCGCGATCAGCAGCAGCACCATCACCACGTACACCGCAGGCCCGGCGAAGTTCAGGAACTTGGCGATCCAGTCGATCCCGCGCACGAACAGCAGCACCTGCAGGGCGGCCACGATCACGTAAGAGAGCCACTCGATCGCCGTCATCCCGAGGAAGGTGCCGGCGGGGCCGGTGCCGACGATCGCGTGCAGTGCCAGCGCCACCGCCGTGGAGGCGAAGTAGGTCTGTGCGCCGTACCAGAACATCCCCACGATGCCGCGTAGCAGTGCCGGAAACTTGGCGCCGAACACGCCCATGCTGGTGCGGGCCATCACCGCGTACGGGACGCCGTAGCGCACACTAGGTCGGCCGGACAGGCCCACCAGGCCCATCACGATGAACCCGGCCAGGATGATCGCGGCGAACACGTACCAGCCGCTGATCCCGGCAGTGATGAACAGACTGGCGGCCAGGGTGTAGCCGGCCAGGGACTGGACATCATTGGTCCAGACGTTGAAGATCGCGAACGAACCCCATTTCCGCCCGGCCGGCGGCACCGGGGCCAAGTCCTCGTTGTAGAGACGCTTGTCCTGGTCGGTCACCGTGTAGTGGTGGATCGGCAGGAGTTCGTCGTGAGCCTTGATCGTGCGTTGCGGAGCCATGTGTTCTCCCTACTCGTCCTTGAGTTCTCGCGTGACGGAAAGTGTATGACACGAAGTGGAATCTGCCTAGTGCGGTGATGCTGGCTCTGCGCCGAGGGGTGGCCTGTATCTCCGGTCCTCGTGCGGCCACCGGTGCGGACGGCGGAGGTCACGGGAGTCCGTAAGGTGGGGGAATGGCAACTGAGCCCGGAGCAGCACCCACCGACGACGCCCCGCGGCCCGCCGTGGACTGGGACCTGGCTACCCGCCGCGCCCGCCAGCTCGCCCGCCCCGGTCCGACAGTGCACCCGGCCGAGGCACGGGACCTGGTGGCCGAGCTGCGCGGGTCTGCGCGGGCGGCCCCGGCGCATGTGGGTGCGGTCACCGGGCTGCTCGAGCCTGCCCTGCAGGCCGGGGCGGGACCGGTGTACGTGCTCGACCGGCCGCGCTGGGTGGAAGCGAACCTGACCATGTTCCGGTCCCTGATCGGCGATGTGCTCCCTACCCCCACCAGCGCGTGGGGTGCGCGGGCCACGGCGATGGAGCTCGCCGCAGTGCTCGGACTGCTCTCCACCCGGGTGCTCGGACAGTACGACCCGTACAGCATCACCTCGGCCGGCACCGGCCGCCTCGTGCTGGTCGCCCCGACCATCCTGAGCATCCAGACCGAGCTGGGCCTGCGCCGTCGGGACTTCGGCCTGTGGGTGTGCCTGCACGAGCAGACCCACGCCCTCCAGTTCGCGGCCGCCCCCTGGCTCGCCGACCATCTGCGCACCACGATGCGCGAGCTTCTGGGCACGCTGACCGAGACCGGTGACGGCGCCGACCGGCTGGAGCAGTTCGTCCGGGCGCTACCCCAGGTGCTGCGCGGCGACCGCCGCGATGCGACGTCCTCCTCGCTGTTGGACACCGTGCTCACGGAACCGGAGCGGGACCTGTTGGCCGAGACGATGGCCACGATGTCTCTGCTCGAAGGGCATGCGGACGTGGTGATGGACGAGGTGGGCCCGCAGGTGGTGCCCACTGTCCGTACGATCCGCCGGGCCTTCGAACGACGGCGCTCGGGCACCTCGCCGATGGACGTGCTGGTGCGCCGACTGCTCGGTCTGGACGCCAAGCTCGCGCAGTACCGCAACGGCGCACGATTCGTCCGGAGCGTGGTCGACCAGGTTGGACACGACGGCTTCAACGCGGTCTGGTCCGGGCCGGAGCACCTGCCCCGGGCGGCCGAGCTCGCCGACCCCCAGGCGTGGGTGCGGCGCGTGCACGGCTGATGGCCGGCCCGCCCGGACCGGTGGCCCGTGTCCGGTCCGCACTGCGCACCTTCCTCGGCCACCGGCTCGCGGCCGGTGAGGTGGCTCGCGACGACCTGATCCTCATCGCCTGCTCCGGTGGGCCGGACTCGCTGGCGCTGGCTGCCGCCGCGGCGTTCGTCGCTCCGCGGCTGGGTCTGCGGGTCGGGGCGGTGCACGTGGACCACGGCCTGCAGCCCGGCAGCGCCGAGGTGGCCGAGCAGACCGTGGCCGCCTGTGCCGCTCTGGGGCTCGCGCCGAGCCTGGCCGTCCGGCCGGCGCACCCCGGCGAAGCCGAGCTGGTGGCCCCCGGAGGTCCTCATACCCCCGTCGCCACGGACGTGCCCGCTGCCACGGACCGGCCGGATCTGCCCGGCACGCCTGGCCCGGGCGGCCCGCCCGCCCCGGGGGGCCCCGAAGCCAGGGCGCGCACCCTGCGGTACACCGCGCTCGAGGCGACCCGGCAGGAGCAGCGAGCCTGCGCCGTCGTGCTGGGCCACACCCAGGACGACCAGGCCGAGACGGTGCTGCTCGCCCTCGCCCGGGGCTCCGGCACCCGCGCCATCGCCGGGATGGCGCCGGTGCGAGGCCGGCTCTGGCGGCCGCTGCTGAGTGTGACCCGGGCGGACACGGAGGCGATGTGCCGGGACGCCGAGCTACCCGCCTGGCACGACCCGACGAACGCACTGGACGGCCCATGGCGCACTGCCGACGGCGGCCCCCTGCCCCGTGCCGCGATCCGGCACCGGGTGCTCCCCGCGCTGCAGGAGGTGCTCGGGCCCGGTGTCCGCGCGGCGCTGAGCCGCACCGCAGAGCAGGCCCGGGACGATGCCGACCACCTCGATGCACTCGCCGAGCAGGTCTGGACCCGGGCCGCTGTGACCACGACGGCGCCGGTGCAGCTGGAGGCCGCGGTACTGACTGCACAGCCCCCTGCGCTGCGCCGCCGGGTGCTGCACCGTGCGGCACTGGCCGCCGGCAGTCCCGCCGGAGCGCTCGGATCGGTGCATGTGCGCCGCCTCGAGGCGCTGGTCACCGACTGGCACGGCCAGGGCCCGGTCCACCTGCCCGGGGGCCTCGAAGGGGTGAGAGAATGTGGCAGGCTTGTGCTGCGCGCGGCTCCGTCGGCCCGGACCGGTGGCGGGCGCCCGGACCCGACCGTCGATCTGGAGAAGTGAGTGGACGCCACCGATATGGGCTCGGACCTGGAGAAGGTCCTGCTCACCGAGGACCAGATCGCCGCTCGCCTGGATGAGCTGGCGGCACAGATCGACGCCGACTACGCCGGTCGGGAGATCCTGCTCGTCGGGGTGCTCAAGGGTGCGGTGATGGTGATGGCCGACCTGTCCCGGCGGATGCACACCGAGCTGCGGATGGACTGGATGGCGGTCTCCTCCTACGGCTCGGGGACCAGGTCCTCCGGCGTGGTGCGCATCCTCAAGGATCTGGACACCGACATCGACGGCAAGCATGTGCTCATCGCCGAGGACATCATCGACTCCGGGCTGACCCTGTCCTGGCTGGTCTCCAACCTGCGCAGCCGCAATCCTGCCTCGGTCCAGGTGGCCGCACTGCTGCGCAAACCGGAGTCGGTGAAGGTGGACGTGGATGTGCGCTACGTCGGTTTCGACGTGCCCTCGGAGTTCGTGGTGGGCTACGGCCTGGACTATGCCGGCCGGTACCGGAACCTCCCGTTCGTGGGCACGCTCGCCCCGCACGTGTACCAGCGCTGAACGGCGAGGAGCGCTCATGCCCTCGGCGAACAGAGACCGGAATTATCTGCCGTGTCGTATAGCGTCACCTGAGGAACTGCTAGCAGGAGGGACCCCGGCCACCGGGATCAGGCGATGAATCTGAAGAAGTTGCTGCGCGGTCCGCTGATCTGGATCCTCATCCCGATCATCGTGATCATCGTGAGTTTTCAGCTCATGGGCGGCGGCGGTGTGCGCGAGATCGACACCTCCGCCGGTCTGGAGCTGCTCTCCGGTGACACAGTGGAGCAGGCCGAGATCACCGACGGTGAGCAGCGCGTCGCCCTCACCCTGTCCGAGGACTACGTGGCCGAGGACGGCGAGAACTACGGCCAGCAGGTGGAGTTCTACTACGTCGCCCCGCAGGGGGACACCGTGGCGACCGCGGTCGCGGATGCGGCGCCGGCACAGGGCTACAACTCCGTGGTGCCGCAAACCCCGTGGTGGTCCAGTCTGCTGATGACCATGCTCACCGTGCTGCTGCTGGTGGGTGTGTTCTGGTTCATCATGTCCCGGATGCAGGGCGGCAACTCCCGGATGATGAACTTCGGGAAGTCCAAGGCCAAGCAGGTGACCAAGGAGACCCCGAAGGTCAAGTTCTCCGACGTGGCCGGTGTCGACGAGGCGGTCGAGGAGCTCGAGGAAATCAAGGACTTCCTGTCCAGCCCGGACCGGTTCCAGGCGGTCGGGGCGAAGATCCCCAAGGGTGTGCTCCTCTACGGCCCGCCCGGAACGGGGAAGACCCTGATGGCCCGGTCGGTGGCCGGTGAGGCCGGGGTGCCCTTCTACTCCATCTCCGGATCGGACTTCGTGGAGATGTTCGTGGGTGTGGGTGCCTCCCGGGTGCGCGACCTGTTCGAGCAGGCGAAGAACAATGCCCCGGCGATCATCTTCGTGGACGAGATCGACGCCGTCGGCCGCCAGCGGGGCGCCGGCCTGGGTGGCGGGCACGACGAGCGCGAGCAGACCCTGAACCAGCTCCTGGTGGAGATGGACGGGTTCGACTCGAACACGAACGTGATCCTGATCGCCGCCACCAACCGCCCGGACATCCTCGACCCGGCGCTGCTGCGCCCCGGCCGCTTCGACCGGCAGATCGCGGTGGAGTCCCCGGACCTGAAGGGTCGCGAGGCGATCCTGCGGGTGCACTCGCAGGGCAAGCCGATGGCCCCCGACGTGGACCTGCACGCGATCGCCAAGCGCACCCCGGGCTTCACCGGTGCCGACCTGGCGAACGCCCTGAACGAGGCCGCCCTGCTCACCGCCCGGCAGAGCGGCGAGATGATCGGCAACTGGGAGCTGGACGAAGCCATCGACCGGGTGATCGCCGGGCCGCAGAAGAAGACCCGGGTGATGAACGAGTCCGAGCGCAAGCTCACCGCCTACCACGAGGGTGGGCACGCCCTGGTGGCCGCGGCGCTGCGGTACACCGATCCGGTCACCAAGGTGACCATCCTGCCGCGTGGGCGCGCCCTCGGGTACACGATGGTGATGCCCGCCGAGGACAAGTACTCCACCACCCGCAACGAGCTACTCGACCAGCTCGCCTACGCGATGGGTGGCCGGGTCGCCGAGGAGATCGTCTTCCACGACCCGACCACCGGGGCCTCCAACGACATCGAGAAGGCCACCGCCACTGCGCGCAAGATGGTCAAGGAGTTCGGGATGAGTGAGCGGGTCGGCGCGATCCGGCTCGGTACCCCGGACAGCGAGGTGTTCCTCGGCCGGGACATGGGTCACCAGCGGGAGTACTCCGAGGACGTCGCCGGGCTGGTGGACGAGGAGGTGCGCCGGATGATCGACTCCGCGCACGACGAGGCCTGGCAGATCCTGAACGAGTACCGGCACGTGCTGGACAGTCTCGCCACCGAGCTGTTGGAGCGGGAGACGCTGAACCAGGCCGAGCTGGCCGAGGTGTTCGCTGCTGTGGTCAAGCGCGACCCCCGCCCGGTCTGGCTGTCCAGCGACGACCGGCCGGTCAGCGACCTGCCGCCGGTGCAGACTCCGCTGGAGTTGTCCCAGGGGCAGCAGCCGATGGAGCCCCAGGACGAGGCGGCCGCTGCCGGTGACGACACGGCAACCGGTCCGATCGCCCCGGGCGGGGAGCCGGCACCGGGCACCCGACGTCCGGAGCAGGCCGAGACCTCCGGTCTCTACGATCAGGCCGTCGACGGCGGGGCGCACCCGGGTGGTGCGGTTCCGGACGGCGGGGCGCACCCCGGCGGGACGCCGCACCAGGGCTGGGGTCAGCCGGGTGGCGAGGCGACCGGGCCGGGGCAGCCCGGGCAGCCGGGTCCCGAGGAACCCGGAGCTGGGCAGCCCGGCCGGCCCGAGGAGCCCCGGTGAGCGATCACCAGCCGAGTACCGCCGAGCGGGACGCGGGCGTGCCCGACGGTGCCACCGAGAACCAGTACGACGTCGCCGGCGTGCAGCGGGCGGTCCGGGATCTGCTCCGGGCCGTGGGGGAGGACCCGGACCGGCCCGGGCTGCGGGACACCCCCGCCCGGATGGCGCGGGCCTACACGGAGATCTTCTCCGGGCTGCGCCAGGACCCCGAGGACGTCGTGCAGACGTTCTTCGACATCGATCACGAAGAGATGGTGATCGTGCGCGATATCGAGGTCTACTCCACCTGCGAGCACCACCTGCTGCCGTTCCACGGGGTGGCGCACGTCGGCTACATCCCCTCGGCGGCCGGCACGGTGACGGGCCTGAGCAAACTCGCCCGACTCGTGGACGTCTACGCCAAGCGTCCCCAGGTGCAGGAACGGCTCACCACCCAGATCGCCGACGCGCTGGTGCGCCTGCTCGACGCTCGCGGAGTGATCGTGGTGGTGGAGTGCGAGCACCTGTGCATGTCCATGCGTGGGGTCCGCAAACCCGGGTCACGCACGGTGACCTCCGCCGTCCGCGGAATGATGCGCAACAGTGCCACCCGCGCCGAGGCGATGAGCCTGATCGCCCGGGCGTAAGATCTGCCGGCGTGGATAAGGTGTGCGAGTGACCTCGCGGACGTTGGTGATGGGGGTGGTCAATGTGACCCCCGACTCCTTCAGCGACGGCGGCCAGTGGTTCGAGACCGACGTCGCCATTGCCCACGGGCACACGCTCCTGGAGCAGGGTGCGGACATCGTCGACGTCGGCGGGGAGTCCACCCGGCCCGGTGCCGACCGGGTGCCGGAGGGCGACGAACTCGACCGAGTGCTCCCGGTGGTCGAGGCGATGGCGGCCCGAGGGGCACGGGTCAGTGTGGATACGATGCGCGCCACTGTGGCCGACGCTGCCTTGACCGCCGGCGCCAGCCTGATCAACGACGTCTCCGGCGGGCTGGCCGATCCCGAGATGGCCGGGGTGATTGCTGACCACGGCAGCACCTACGTCCTCTCCCACTGGCGGGGGCACTCGGATGTGATGACCGGCCGCGCCGTGTATACCGATGTCACGGGCGAAGTGTTGGCCGAGCTCTCCGAGCGGGTCAGCGCGCTGCGCGATGCCGGGGTGCCCGGTGACCAGATCGTGCTCGACCCAGGGCTGGGCTTCGCGAAGAACGCCGAGCACAACTGGCGGCTGCTGGCCGATCTGGACCAGCTGATGGCGCTCGGTCACCCGGTGCTCATCGGTGCGTCCCGGAAACGGTTCCTCGGCCAGATCCTCGCCGACGCCGGAGCCGAGTCGCTCCCGGCGTTCCGGGACCGGGCCACGGCAGCGGTCAGTGCGCTGGCAGCGGCCAAGGGCGTGTGGGCGGTGCGGGTGCATGATGTGGCCGGTAGCGTCGACGCCATCCGGGTGGCCCAGGCATGGCGGGAGGCTGAGAATGAGCGGTGAGGACCCCGTGGCGGAGGATCAGGTGAACCAGAAGGACCTGGAGACCATGACGCGAGCAGCACCTGTCGACCACCCGCCCACCGGCACGGCGGGGCCGACCGACCAGATCCGGCTGACCGGGGTGGGCGGGATCGGCCACCATGGTGTCCTGGCGGAGGAGCGCCGGGACGGCCAGCCGTTCCTCGCCGACCTGGTGCTGAGCGTGGATACCCGGGCCGCGGCGGCCGATGACGACCTGACCCGCACCGTCAACTACGCCGAGGTGGCCCAGCAGGTGGTGGCGGTGATCGAGGGGGAGCCGGTCAACCTGATCGAGACTCTGGCCGCCCGGATCGCGGCAGTGGCGCTGAGCCACCCGGGGGTGCACCGGGCGACGGTCACCGTGCACAAACCGGAGGCACCGGTGGGGGTGCCGTTCACCGACGTCGAGGTGACGATCAGCAGGACTGCGGCCGAGGACCTGCCCGAGGTGGACCTGGCAGCGGCGGAGCCACCCGCTGCACAGGAGCCGGCGGCGGCCCTGCCCCCGACGGTGCAACCACCCGCCGCGGCCGTGAGCCCGGCGCCGGCCGAGGAGCAGGAACAGCCCGCGCGGGGCCCGGACCTGCACGCCACCCCCGAGCAGCCGGTGCCGGTGGTGATCGCCCTCGGTGGGAACGTCGGGGACGTGCGGAGCACCCTGCGTGCCGTCGTCGCCGATCTGCGGGCGTTGCCGGGGCTGTCCGTGGAGGACGTCTCCCCGCTGGCTCGCACGGCCGCCGTGCTCGCCCCGGACGCCGTGGCCCAGCCCGACTACCTGAACGCCGTCGTGCTGGCCACCAGCACACTGTCGCCGCTGGGGCTGCTGGAGTCGCTGCAGGGCCTGGAGGACGCCTACGGCCGACGACGCGCGGTGCGTTGGGGGGAGCGCACACTCGACCTCGACCTCGTGGTCTACGACGGTGTGACGTCCACCGACCCGGAACTGACCCTGCCGCACCCGCGTGCCAGCGAGCGTGCCTTCGTGCTCGTGCCCTGGGCGCAGGTCGCTCCGGACGCGTTCCTGCCCGGGCTCGGCGGTGGACCGGTGGCCGCGCTCGCGGAGACCGCCCCGGACCGCGGTGGCGTGCGCTGGCTCGCCCTGGACTGGCTGGAGGAGCCGGCTCGGCCGGCGCCGGCAGCAGCCGCGGACCCCGCACCGGCACCGGGTGCCGAGGCCGCCCCAGCGCCGGAACCTGCGCCAGGGCCGACGCCCGAACCCGCAGCCCCGCCGGCCGACGGGCCTGCGCCGGTGAGCCACTGGGCACCCGAGAGCCTGGAGGACCAGGACGACCTGGAGCTGCTGGCCCACGGCGACGCCGAACCGCCGCCCGCGCAGTCCGCGGAGCAAGGGGAGCCCTCTGTGCCGGTCGACCCGGCTCCCGCCGCACCGCCGGCGGAGGGTGCGCAGCCGCCGGTGGTCCCCCCGCCGGGCCGACCTGCGCGCGCCAGCTTTCCCCCTGCCGACCCTGGGCCGGTCGACCCGGCTCCTGCCGTACCGCCCCCGGCGCCGCCCGCAGAGCCCACTCCCGGGGCCGCACCGGCGGAACCGGGGAGTGGACAGGAACCAGTGGTCGAGTACCAGGCCCCCTCCGGTGCCCCGGCTCCGGTCGAGGGCGAGCCGCCGTTCGAACCGGAGAACGAGCCGCGGGCGGAGCCTAGCTCCTGGTTCGGGTCGCCGGAGGAACCGGCTGATGCGGACCAGCACAATGATCCGAACCTGCCCTGGGTCACCTCCTCCTCGGAGGAAGGACAGGCACCGCGGTTGGCGCCCCGATGGCAGCCGCTGCGCCGTCACGACGACACCTGATGAGTCGGCTGCGCTGGTCCACTCTGGGCGCAGTGACGATCGTCGCCGGCACGATCTCGGTGGTGGCGTTGCGGTGGTGGACCACGCTCGGCCATCTGCCGGTGCACGTTCCGCTGTTGCTCGCCGCAGTGCTGCTCGCCCTCGCCGTACTGGTGCTGGTCTTCGGCCTCCGGGTGCGGGCCGCGGTGCGCCGGCACACCCTGGACGACCCGGTGGGCGCCGCCCGGGTGCTCGTGCTCGGCCAGGCCGCGGCGATCACGGCGGCGATCCACCTGGGCTACCTGTTCGCCCAGCTCGGGTTGGCGCTGCCGCGCTGGGATGCACCGGAGCCGCGTGCCCAGGCGATCCGGGTGCTGATCTGCCTCGTGACCGCTGGGGCCCTCGGTGCTGCCGGGATGCTCACCCAGCACTTCTGCCGGGTACCGCCCGAGGACGACGACGACCAGGACCCCAGCCCCCCAGGCGTCAGTGCCTGACCACCCGCCCGCGCTGGAGGTGCCACTCGTTGTCGCTCACCGACAGTGAGGAGCAACAACGAGTGGCACCTCGTGGGCTCCGTCGCGGGGTTGACGCGACCGGTGGCAGTGTCGGCAAGAATAGGGGGATGGACTCCGACGCAGCGTTCGACCTGGACGGCATCACCTGGCTCCCGGTCTCACCCCGACTCACACCGGTGCGGGTGACCATCGCTGCCATCCTGCTCGGTATTCCGCTGCTCGCCGGGCTCGTGCTGGCAGTGATCTTCGGCGGATGGCTGTGGACCGCGCCCGCTGCGGTGACAGTCCTGCTGGTCTGGGTGATGTGGCTGGTGCCACGGCAGGTCAAGGCGATCGGGTATGCCGAGCTGGACGAGGACCTGCTCATCCGCAAGGGGGTGATGTTCCGCTCGCTCGTGGTGGTGCCCTACGGCCGGATGCAGTACGTGGAGGTCCAGGCAGGGCCGGTGGCACGCTCCCGAGGGATCGCTCAGGTGCAGCTGCACACCGCCTCCGCCCAGTCCGACGCCTCGATCCCCGGCCTGCCGGAGGCCGAGGCAGCCCGGTTGCGCGATCAGCTCTCCGCCCGCGGCGAGGCACGGCTGGCGGGCCTGTGAGCACACCGCACCCGCCGCCGGAGGAGTTCCCGCGGCCGGACCAGTACCCGCCTGCGGGACCGCCTCAGCCGGCGTCCACCGGCGCGCCCCCGCCGGCGCCTACGGATACACCTCCACCGGCGCCTACCGACGCACCCCCGCCGGAGCCGACCGGCGCCCCCGCAGACACCCCGGCACGCGATGAGGACGGCGTCCAGTGGCACCGGGTGCACCGGGTCACCCCGTTCCTGAACGCGTGGAAGGTGGCCGCGGCGCTGTTCGCGATCTTCGTCTGGCAGTACAGCGACACCCTGGGTCAGCTGGAGCTGCCGGTGGTCCAGATCCTGCTGATCGTGCTCGGCGCGATCGTGCTCGGCTCACTCATCGGACTCGGTATCTCCACCCTCGCCTGGTCCCGCACCAAGTACGGACTCTCCGACGAGAGCGTGTTCCTGCACTCGGGCATCCTGTTCCGGCAGCAACGGCACGTGCGCCTGGACCGGATGCAGACCGTGGACGTCACCCAACCGCTGCTCGCCAGGATCGCCGGCTTCTCCGCCCTGAAGATCGAGAGCGCCGGCGGGGCGGGGTCGAACCTGACGCTGCAGTTCCTGCGGGAGGAGACCGCTAAGCAGCTGCGCAACGACCTGTTGGCTCGCGCCGCCGGTCTGCGTGTGGGCCGCAGCCCGGCCGGCCGCGCGGAAGCGGGTGCGGCGCCTGCCGCCTCGGCCCCGGCCGCCGCGGGAACGAGTGAGAGCGCCTTCGCCCCCGAGGCTCCGGAGCGGCCGGTGCTCACCCTGACGGCCGCCCGGCTGCTCGGTTCGCTGGCGCTGTCCATGAGCATCGTATTCCTGCTGCTGTTCTTCATCGGCCTGGTGGTAATGGTGATCGTCACCGGGAACGTCAGTCTGCTGGTCGGTGTCGGCGCACCGGTGCTCGGTGGTGCGGCCTACTGGTGGGGCCGGTTCGCGGGCGAGTTCTCCTTCCGGGTGGCCACCTCACCGGACGGCATCCGGGTGCGCCAAGGGTTGCTCGAGACGAAGGCGCGGACCATCCCACCCGGCCGGGTGCAGGCGGTCCAGCTCAGCCAGGCGCCGATGTGGCGGATCAAGGGCTGGTGGCGGATCAGCGTGAACATCGCCGGCTATGGGCCGGAGGAGACCACCAGCACCGTGCTCTACCCGGTGGCCACCGAGGCCGAGGCCGCCCAGCTGCTGTACCTCGTGCAACCGGACCTGGGCACCGAGGCACCGCTGGACGTGCTGCGTGCTGGGCTGGTCGGCACGTCCGATCACGTCGGGTTCGTCACCACGCCCCGTCGTGCCCGTTGGCTGGACCCGCTGATCTGGCGTCGCAACGGGTACCGGCTCACCGACACGGTGACCCTGCTGCGCACCGGACGGTGGTGGCGCAACCTGGTGCTCGTCCCGCATGAGCGGGTGCAGTCGCTGGGGATGGAGCAGGGGCCGCTCGCGCGCAAGCTGTCGCTGGCGGACATCGCCCTGCACTCCACCCCCGGTCCGATCACCCCACGGGTGGCACATCTCGACCTGGCCGCAGCACAAGGGCTGCTCGTGGAGCTGACCGAGCGGGCACGTCTGGCGCGGCACAGCGCCGGGCCGGAACGCTGGATGGAGTCACCGGCTGAACCCGGTGCCGGTCCGCCGGAGAGTGCGGCCGGTGCGCCGGACGGTGGCGCCGGGGTGGACCCCAGCACGGTGCGCGCCGGCTTCGGCGGGATCCTGCCCGCGCGCAGCACGCCACCGGGGTCCGCAGCACCGCCGACCTGACCGGGCTCCCGGCGCCCGCGCATCGGGTGCCGCCCACAGTGCGACACAATGGCGGGTGTGACTACCCGACCTGGACGCCTCGGCGTCGGCGTCGTCGGCGCCGGCCGCGTGGGCACCGTACTGGCCAATGCGCTGCGGTCCACCGGCCACGCTGTGGTCGGCGTCAGCGCCACGTCGCAGAACTCCCGCGACCGTGCCGATGCCCTCCTGCCGGGGGTGCCGGTCCTGGAGATTCCGGAGGTGGTCGAACGCAGCGAGCTGGTGCTGCTCACCGTGCCGGACGACGCCCTCGGTGAGCTGGTCGGCGGGCTGGCCTCGCTCGGTGCCTTCCAACCCGGCCAGCTGCTGGTGCACACGGCCGGCCGCTACGGGGTGGACATCCTCGCCCCGGCCCGCGCCAGCGGGGCGATCCCGCTGGCGATCCACCCGGCGATGACCTTCACCGGCACCAGTGTGGACCTCGGCCGGCTGGTCGGCGCCCCGTTCGCCGTCACCGCGGACCCGCCGGTGCTGCCGATCGCGCAGGCGCTGGTGGTGGAGATCGGCGGGGAGCCGGTGGTGTTGGCGGAGTCCGCCCGGGGTCTGTACCACGCGGCCCTCGCCCACGGCGCGAACCACCTCGTCACCCTGATCAGCCAGGCGATCCGGGTGCTCGCCGCCGCCGGGATCGACGACGGCGGTGCGCTGCTCACTCCGCTGCTCACCGCCGCCCTGGACGGCGCACTGCGCGGTGGTGAGACCAATCTCACCGGCCCGATCGTGCGAGGTGACGCCGGAACGGTCGCCGAGCACCTCGCTGCCCTGCGTGCTGCCGCCGCCGACCACCCGGACCTCGCGGACCTGCCGCCCAGCTACCACACCCTCGCCCGGGCCACAGTGCAGCGCGCCCTGGCCACGTTGCGCATCCACGAGCCCCAGGCGGCAGCACTGCTGGACGCGCTGGCTGTCCCCGGACCGGGCAGTACGCCAGCGGCGCAGGTGAGCCAGCCGGTGCAGGCGGGCGGGCCCGTGGACCCGGCTCAGGTGAGCGGAGCACCAGACGCCACCAGCACACCCGAGCAGCCCCCGAGCAGCACCAGTGCCGGTGCGACGGCAGAGCCCGGCCGCCCCGCCGTCGTGCACACCATCTCCGAGCTACGCCAGGTGCGGGCGACCTGGCACGGAAGCACCGCCGTCGTGATGACGATGGGTGCGCTGCACGCCGGCCATCTCGCCCTGGTGCAGCACGCCCGTGAGGTGGCCGAGCATGTGATCGTGACCATCTTCGTCAACCCGTTGCAGTTCGGTGCTGGCGAGGATCTCAGCCGATACCCGCGCACGCTGGACGCTGACCTGCGCGACCTGACCGGAGAAGGGGTGGACCTGGTCTTCGCCCCCGCACCGGCCGAGATGTACCCCGACGGCGAACCGCAGGTCTGGGTGCGTGCCGGCACCATGGGGGAGGTGCTGGAGGGAGCGGCCCGGCCCGGTCACTTCGACGGGATGCTCACCGTGGTGAACAAGCTCTTGCACCTGACCGCGGCCGATGTGAGCGTGTTCGGACAGAAGGATGCCCAGCAGCTCGCCCTGGTCCGCCGGATGGTCGCCGACCAGAACCTGCCCACCCGGATCGACGCCGTCCCGATCGTGCGGGAGGCGGACGGACTGGCGTTGTCCAGCCGCAACGTCTACCTCGATGACGCCGAGCGGGAGGCCGCGCTGGTGCTCTCCCGCACGGTCGCCGCCGGGGCTGAGGCCGCTGCCGAGGGGCTCCCGGCCGATCGGGTCCGGGCCGCGGCCCGAGCAGTGATGGCCGAAGCCGACCCGAGCCTGCGGGTGCAACCGGGTCGGAACAATGACGCTTCGGACGGTGTTGTACCGGGGCCGGAAGACGTGAACTTGGTCACCTGCGACTACCTCGAGCTGGTCGAGGAGGGCACCATGGAACCAGTAGCAGCACAGCGCTCCACCGGCAGCGCACTGCTCGTGACCGCCGCCCGTGTCGGGAGCACCCGGCTGCTGGACAATGCGATCGTGCACTGGCCCGAGGAGGGCCGGCCGATGGGAGAAGACCGATGACCAGTCTGATGCGTCCGATGATGGTGGGCAAGATCCACCGCGCCACCGTGACCCAGGCCGACCTGCACTACGTCGGCTCGATCACCATCGATGCCGACCTGCTCACCGCGGCCGACCTGCTCGAGGGCCAGCAGGTGGACGTCGTCGACATCACCAACGGGTCCCGGTTGACCACCTACGCGATCGCCGGCCCGGCCGGGTCGGGGCAGGTGTGTATCAACGGCGCGGCCGCCCACCACGTCCACCCAGGCGATCTGGTGATCATCATCGGCTACGGGGTGCTCTCCGATGCCGAGGCCCGCAGCTACGACCCGCACGTGGTGCACGTGGACGGCGAGAACCGAATCGTGGCGCTCGGTGGCGACCCCGGAGCGGTCCCCGCCGGCAGCGGTCTGGCTACTGCCGCAGTGGGCTGGCACACCAGCGTGCACTGATGTGGCCGGGTGATCGTACGATTGAGGGGTGACCGAGACCGCCGAGAACCCCGCCACCGCCCCAGCCGAGACTGACGAGCACACCGTCGACGGCGTGACCGCACCGGAACAGGTACGGGTGCGGCTGGCCAAGCGGGAGCGGATGCTGGCGGCCGGGATCGAGCCCTATCCGGTGGGAGTGCCGCTCACGCACACCATTGCCGAGGTGCGCCGGCAGTACGACGACGTCCTGGCGCCCGGCGAGGAGACCCAGGACGAGGTCGGGGTCTCCGGCCGGGTGGTGTACCTGCGCAACACCGGCAAGCTGTGCTTCGTCACCGTGCAGGACGGCGCCGGGAACACACTGCAGTACATGATCTCCCAGCGGGAGATCGGCGAGGAGTCGATGGCGGACTTCAAGGCCGACGTCGACCTGGGCGACCACCTGTTCGCCCGCGGTCGGGTGATCGCCTCCCGACGCGGGGAGCTGTCCGTGTTCGTGGACTCCTGGACGCTCGCGGCCAAGGCGTTGCGGCCGCTGCCCGCGCTGCACAAGGACTCCTCCGAGGAGAACCGGGTGCGCCGTCGGCATGTGGACCTGATTGCGCGGCCGGCCGCACGGGAGATGATCCGCCTGCGGGCCGCCGTCGTGCGCTCGTTGCGGGAGACGTTCCACCAGCGGGACTTCATCGAGCTGGAGACGCCGATGCTGCAGACGATGCACGGGGGTGCCGCGGCTCGCCCGTTCTCGACCCATATGAATGCGTTCGATATTGAGCTCTATCTGCGGATCGCACCAGAACTCTTCCTCAAGCGGGCAGTCGTGGGCGGTATCGAGCGCGTCTTCGAGATCAACCGGAACTTCCGCAACGAAGGTGCTGATTCCACCCATTCCCCAGAGTTCGCGATGGTGGAAGCCTATGAGGCTTATGGTGACTACAACACGATGGCCGCCCTTACCCGGCACCTCGTGGTGACCGCTGCCGAGGATGCGTTCGGTACCACAGTGCTGACCCTTGCGGACGGCACGGAGTATGACATCGGCGGGGAATGGTCCGATATTCAACTATACCCATCGCTCTCGGCGGCCTGTGGTGAGGAGATCACTCCGGCCACCCCACTGGAACGTCTTCTGGCCTTGGCCGACCAAGCAGGTCTGTCCATCGATCCCAAGACGGCGATCAGTGGAAAGGTCGCCGAAGAGCTCTGGGAGCACTTTGTCGGAGACACCCTGCATGTCCCCACGTTCGTGCGTGACTTTCCGATCGATACCTCACCACTGACCCGGGCGCACCGTTCCATCCCGGGTGTTGCCGAGAAATGGGACTTGTACGTGCGCGGATTCGAGCTGGCCACTGCCTACTCGGAGCTGGTCGACCCCGTGGTGCAGCGGGAGCGTTTCGAGGCGCAGGCCCGCCTGGCTGCACGGGGGGATGAGGAAGCGATGGGCGTGGATGAGGAGTTCCTGCAGGCGATGGAGTACGGAATGCCCCCCTCCGGTGGAATGGGCATGGGTCTGGACCGGTTGTTGATGGCCCTGACCGGTTTGGGTATCCGGGAGACGATTCCGTTCCCGCTGGTGAAGCCGTTGGAGCAGTGATGGCAAGCTTCACCGACATCGTCGTTGCGCTGGCGCCGCCGTTGGGTTTAGCCACGCTCTTCCTTATTGCCATTCGCACGATGATCACGGCCGATCGGCGGGAACGGCGGGCGCAGGCACGCTTCGAAGCTGAACAGAGTGAGGAGAAGGGGAGCTCGACCGAATCCTGATTCGTTCATTAGCTTTGACATCGTTGCCGACATCGTGACAATCTTGTTTCCCGCGTGGCGCTCGCCGCGACGAAATCTGCGACGAAGGAAACTGCGATGGCTCAGAAAGTCCGCGTCCTGCTCATCGACGATGTCGATGGTTCGGATGCAGAAGAGACCGTGACGTTTGCGCTCGACGGCGTCACCTACGAGATCGACCTGAACGCGAAGAACGCCGCAAAGCTTCGCGACGCTTTCGCGCCATGGGTCGCATCGGGCCGACGCAGCGGTGGCCGAAAGATCTCCGGCCGCCGGGGCACAGTGCGCAGCGGCCCCTCCGATTCCCAGAAGATTCGGGAATGGGCCAAGGAGAACGGCTACAAGGTCAGCGACCGCGGCCGGGTCTCCACCGAGATCCGCGAGGCCTACGCCAAGGCACACTGACCGAGCGTCAGCAGTTCATGGCACTCCATCGTAGGGTGGGGTGCCATGAACACGTTGCGCCAGTTCTGGATCGGGACGAAGGCCCAGGACAAGTCCAGTGGCATCTGGCGGTTTCAGCGCGAACCCAGTGCTTCGTGGAGCGAGGTGACCGCTACGCTGATGGCCGTCGCGCCGATGCCGACCTTCCTCGCCGTGCACCCGCACGCCGAGCGCCTGTACGCCGTCGGCGAGGGCAGGAAGGGCGGGGTGGCCTCCTACAACGTCGGTACCGACTGCTCGCTGCATCGGACCGGCACCGTGGCCAGCGGGGGTGAGGGGCCCTGCCACCTGCTGGTCCACCCGCAGGGGCACTGGGTATACGTGGCCAACTACGGTGACGGCACCCTGGCTGCCATCGAGCTCACCGAGGCCGGCGACGTCGACGAGTTTGTACGCACCTACACCCACAGCGGGTCGGGGCCGGTTGCCGACCGGCAGGAGCGCTCGCATGCTCACTTCTGCGCACTCAGTCCCGGTCGGGACTGGCTGATCGTGACTGATCTGGGCACCGACCAGCTGCGCGCCTACCCGCTGGACGACGGTCTGCCGGAGGACGAGCCGGTGCTGACCGCACTGCCCGCCGGGTTCGGACCGCGGCACCTGGCGATGGCCGGCGACTACCTGTACGTGGCTGGTGAGCTCAGTGGTGAGGTGGCCACGATCGCCTGGGACGAGGGCAACGGAGAAGGTGAGGTGCTGCACCTGGAGCCGGCGTCCGTGGCCGAAGGCCTGCACCAGCTCTCGCACATCGAACGATCCGGTGACCGGCTGTTCGTCGGTGTGCGCGGCGTGGACACACTCGCCACTCTGGCGATCGCTGAGGACGGCACGCGCACGTCGCTGCTCGGGGAGGTCGCCACCGGTGCCTGGCCCCGTCACCTGAACGTGGCCGGTGATCACGTGCTCGTGGCCGCGGAGAACGGCGATGTGGTCGCCGTGCACCCGATCGTCGACGGTCAGGCCGGCGAGGTCGCCCACGAGATCGCGGTGCCCGGGCCGATGTGCGTGCTGCCGATGTGACCTGCCCGAGCGCCGACCGCGACGTCGGTGGTTGCGGGTGGCGGGTGTGGTACCTGCGATGCGGCACACTGGAACCATGACCTACACCCTGGTACTGCTCCGCCACGGCGAGAGCGAGTGGAACGCGAAGAACCTGTTCACCGGCTGGGTGGACGTACCGCTCTCGGAGAAGGGCGTCGCCGAGGCGGAGCGCGGCGGTGAGCTGCTCACCGCCGCCGGTGTGCTCCCGGATGTGGTGCACACCTCGCTGCTCCGCCGGGCGATCACCACCGCGAACCTCTCGCTGAACGCGGCCGACCGGCACTGGATCGACGTCAAGCGGTCCTGGCGGCTGAACGAGCGGCACTACGGGGCGTTGCAGGGCAAGGACAAGAAGCAGATCCGGGATGAGTTCGGCGAGGAGCAGTTCATGACCTGGCGGCGCTCCTACGATGTGCCCCCGCCACCGATCGAGCCCGGCACGGAGTACTCCCAGGACGCCGACCCGCGGTATGCCGGGGAGCCGATCCCGGCCACCGAGTGCCTCAAGGATGTGCTCGGTCGCGCACTGCCGTACTGGGAGAGCGCCGTGGTGCCCGATCTGCGCGCAGGCAAAGTGGTGCTGGTGGCCGCGCACGGCAACTCCTTGCGGGCGATCATCAAGCACCTGGACGGCATCGACGACGAGACGATCGCCGGGCTGAACGTGCCCACCGGGATCCCGCTGGTCTATGAG
>DXBY01000154.1 GCA_019116305.1 Candidatus Ruania gallistercoris
CCCACTCGTTGTCGTACCAGGCGACCACCTTCACGTGCCGGCCCTCCACCCGAGTGAGCGGCGAGTCGAAGATCGACGACGCCGGGTTGCCGGTGATGTCGCTGGAGACCAGCGGGGCCTCGCTGTACTCCAGGACCCCGGCCATCGGCCCGTCGGCAGCGGCACGGTAGGCCGCCAGTACGTCCTCGCGGCCGACCTCACGGTTGACGGAGGTGTTCAGCTCCACGATCGAGCCGACCGGAACCGGCACCCGGATCGAGTCCCCGGACAGCCGCCCGTCCAGCTCCGGGAGCACCTGTCCGATCGCTTTCGCCGCACCGGTGGTGGTCGGCACGATGTTCTCCGCAGCAGCACGCGCACGGCGCAGGTCGCGATGCGGGCCGTCCTGCAGGCTCTGCTCCTGGGTGTAGGCGTGCACTGTCGTCATGAAGCCGTGCTCGATGCCGGCCAACTCGTGCAGGACGGCAGCCAACGGGGCCAGTGCGTTCGTGGTGCAGGAAGCGTTGGAGACGATCCGGTGCGTGGCCGGGTCGTAACGGTCGGTGTTCACCCCGGGCACCAGGGTCACCTGCGCCGACTCTGCCGGTGCGCTCACCAGCACCCGGCCCGCACCAGCGTCCAGGTGGGCCGCTGCCGCGGTGCCCTTGGTGAACCGGCCGGTGGCCTCCAGGGCGATGTCCACGCCGAGATCGGACCAGGGCAGGTCGGCGGGATCGCGCTCGGCGAGCACCGTGATCCGGCGACCGTCCACCACGAGGGTATCGCCGTCCACCTCCACTGGCCGGCCCAGGCGCCCCGCGGTGCTGTCATAGCGGAGCAGGTGAGCCAGGGCGGCGGGTTCGGCGAGGTCGTTGATCGCGACCACTTCGAGACCGGTGTCCCGTGCCAGCAGGGCGCGTAGCACGTTGCGCCCGATCCGCCCGAACCCGTTGATAGCGATGCGCGTCATGATGTCCTTTCCTGGAGTGTGGTTCTGGAGGCGGTCCGCGATAGCTGCAGACCACCTTCAGGCTCATCGATCCGCCGCTGCTCGACCAGTGGCCGGAATGCCACGAATCGCAAGGATCGTGCCGGGCCTACTGTCGGCGCGTGAACGTGCGCCGGTACTCGCTCGGCGTCGTTCCGAGGACCTGCTGGAAGTGGCGGCGCAGGTTCGCCCCGGTCCCCAGCCCCACGTCGCCGGCGATCTGCTCGACGCTGCGTTCAGAAGCCTCCAACAGCTCGCGCGCCCGGTCCACCCGGGCCCGGGTGACCCACTGCATCGGCGTGTAGCCGGTATCGGCGAGGAACTGCCGGGAGAACGTCCGAGGGGAGACGGCGGCGTGCCGAGCCAGAGATTCGATCGTCTGCTCAGCATCCAGGTGGTGCAGCACCCACTCGCGGGTCTGGGCGAAGCGCTCACCGAGAGGTTCGGGCACGCTGCGCGGCACGTACTGGGCCTGCCCGCCGCTGCGATACGGGGCGGCGACCAGGCGCCGGGCGGCGTGATTCGATGCCGTGACTCCGAGCTCACCGCGCAGGATGTGCAGGCACAGGTCGATTCCCGAGGCCGCCCCGGCCGAGGTGAGCACGCTGCCCTCGTCCACGAACAGCACGTTCTCGTCCACCTGTACCTGCGGGTGCTGCGCGGCCAGGGCTCGGGTGTAGTGCCAGTGCGTCGTCGCGCGTCGCCCGTCCAATAGTCCGGTGGCGGCGAGTGCGAAGGCGCCGGTAGAGATCGCCGCGAGCCGTGCACCGCGCTGGTGCGCCACCAGCAGCGCGTCCACCACCCCGGTCGGTGGAGCCTCCCGGTCGGGGGAGCGGTATCCGGGGATGAACACGATGTCCGCCCAGGCGAGCGCCTCCAGACCGTCGGCCACGTGGTAGGACAGTCCGTCGCCACCGGTGACCAGACCCGGTGCCGGCCCGCAAACTCGCACCTCGAACGGCATGCTCGCCCGAGTGGTGAACACCTGCGCCGGGATCCCGACGTCCAGCGGCTTGGCGCCGTCCAGCACCAGAACTGCTGCTCTGCGCAGGCGAGAATTCACCGCGCTGCACTCCGGGCGACCATGGCTCCCATCCTGGTCCAGGCAGCAGGCAGGATGCGAGTGGAATCCTACAGTCGCAGCACACTGAACTCTTCGGTCGGCCCGAGGCAAACAGCTTGACCCTGCGGCGAGACTCAACGCATGACGTTCACCATTCACAACCGCGCCCAGGACCCGGCGATCTTCACGAAGGTCGACCACGCGGCCTTCGACCTCTCCTGGCCGGAATTCATGGCCCACGACCCGACGGCCGAGCTCTACTACAGCTACCTCGACGATGTCGCCGACTACGTGTTGCTCGCCACCGATGGCGACCAGCCGGTGGCCAAGGGGTACTCCGTGCCGTTCGCGTTCGGGATCCCCGGGCGCCAGGAGCTGCCCGATGCCGGTTGGGACGAGGTGATCAGATGGGCGCACAGCGACCGGTTGGCCGGACGGGAACGCAACGCCGTGGCAGCCCTGGAGATCGTCATCCTTCGCGAGCACCAGGGTCGGGGCCTGGCTCCGGTGATGGTGGAGGCGCTGCGGGAGAACGCCTTTCGGCTGGGGCATGACGTGCTCTACGTCCCGGTGCGCCCGTCGCAGAAGTCCGCAGAGCCGCAGACTCCGATGAGCGAGTACGCCTATCGGACGCGCGAGGACGGGCTGCCCGATGACGCATGGCTGCGCGTGCACGTGCGGGCCGGCGGCCGGATCGTCAAGGTCTGCCCGACCGCGATGACCATCCCCGGCACACTGCAGGAGTGGCGTTCCTGGACCGGACTGCCCTTCGATACCGACGACCCGGTGATCGTGGACGGGGCACTCAGCCCGGTCCTGGTCTCCCAGGCGCAGGAGTCCGCGGTCTACGTCGAACCGAACGTGTGGGTCGAGCACCGTAGACCCTGAGACCGCACCCCCGCTATCGCCGGCCGATGGCCTCCGGCACCGTGGCGGACCACTCCGGCGGCGCCTCCGCCGCCGGTGCAGCCGGCAGCACTCCCTTGCCGTCCGGGTGCGGGATCGCCGCCAGCAGCGCCTTGGTGTACGGGTGCACCGGATCGGACCAGACTGTGGCAGTCGGCCCGGACTCGGCGATCCGGCCGCGGTACATCACCGCGACCCGGTCGGCCATGATCCGCACCACGGACAGATCGTGGGAGATGAACAGCATCGCGGCCCCGGACTGCAGGCACAGCCGGCGCATCATCGCCGCCACCGACGCCTGGCTGGAGGCGTCCAGGGCGGAGATCGGCTCATCGGCCACCAGCAGGTCCGGGCGCGCCGCCAGTGCTCGTGCGATCGCGATCCGCTGCCGCTGGCCACCGGAGAACTGGTGCGGGTAGCGCGAGACCATCTCCTCATCCAGACCCACGGCTTTCAGCCACTGGCGGGGCGAGTCCGAGGTGAGCCCGCGAGCGCGAGCCGCCGCAACGCCGTCGGCGATCTGCTCACCCACGCGCTTGCGGGGGTTGAGCGAAGAGTTCGGGTCCTGAAAGACCATCTGGATCGCGGTCAGTGCCGCCGGTCGACGGCGCAGCCCCAGCGGCGGCACCTCCTCGCCGCGGAACCGGACCGTCCCGGCCTGTGGCCGCTCCATCCCCACCACCGCTCGCGCGGTCGAGGACTTCCCGCAGCCGCTCTCACCCACCAGTGCGAGCACCTCACCGGGAGCGATCGCGAGCGAGATCTCGTCCACGGCGCGCACGGTCCGCGCCCCGTGGTACTCCACCACCAGGTCCTCCACCTCGAGCACAGTGTTCACGCGTCCTCCTCCACCAGGGTCTCCTGGGAATCGGGCATCGAGGCCAACAGCTGCCGGGTGTAGGGATGCTGCGGGGAGGTGAACACCTCGGCGGTGCTGGCCGCCTCCACGATCTTTCCGTAGCGCATCACGGCCACCTCGTCGGCGACGGCGCTCATCACCCCCAGGTCGTGCGTCACCAGCAGCACGGCCAGGTTCCGCTCCACCGCCAGCTCGCGGAGCAGGTGCAGGATCCCGGCCTGCACGGTCACGTCCAGGGCGGTGGTCGGCTCGTCCGCGAGCAGCACCTCCGGATCGCA
Source organism: Candidatus Ruania gallistercoris (assembly GCA_019116305.1). Taxonomy (GTDB): domain Bacteria; phylum Actinomycetota; class Actinomycetes; order Actinomycetales; family Beutenbergiaceae; genus Ruania; species Ruania gallistercoris. The sequence continues at coordinate 4,074 of DXBY01000154.1, forward strand.
CGCCAACGCCACCGCGATCGCGATCCGCTGGCGTTGCCCACCGGAGAACTGGTGCGGGTAGCGGCCCAGCGCCTCCTCGGGCTCGGGCACCCGAACCCGGTCGAGCAGCTCCACAGCGCGGGCCCGCGCCGCCTTCTTCGACAGTGTCAGGTGCGTGCGGACGTGGTCGGTGAGCTGGCTGCCCACAGTCAGCTGCGGGTGCAGGCTGGCCGACGGGTCCTGGAACACCATCGCCACCTTGTCCCCGCGCACCCGGTTCAGCGCTCGCTGCCCCAGCCCCACCAACTCGGTCTCACCGAGTCGGATGGACCCCTTCACCTGGGCAGTGGCCGGGAGCAGACCGAGCACCGCCATCGCCGAGACGGTCTTCCCGGAACCGGACTCCCCGGCCAGTCCCTGGATCCGGCCGGCGGTCAGGTCCAGCGAGATGCCGTGGACCACCTGCACCGGGTCGCGGCGGCCGAAAGCGATCGTCAGGTCGCGGACGCTGAGCGCGCTCATCGGTCCGCCTCCGGGGTGCTGCCGACGTCCTCGAGCTCAGCGGCCGTCTCCGTGCTGCCGGCACCGGCGCCTTCGCGCTCGGCGGCCGAGAGCGGATCGAGCGCGTCCCTTAGGGAGTCACCGATGAAGTTGAACGCCATCACCACGGTGAGGATCGCCAGTCCGGGGAAGATGCCCAGCCACCAGGCGTCGATGTGGTCCATCGCGCCGGAGATCATCGCCCCCCACTCGGCGGCCGGCGGTTGCGCCCCCAGGCCGAGGAAGGACAGGCCGGTGAGCAGCAGGATCGCGGTGCCGATGTCCAGGGAGGCCAGCACCAGCACCGGTCCGGCGACGTTCGGGAGGATGTCGGTGCGCAGCGACCGCCACGGCGAGTAGCCGAGCAGCCGGCCCGCCACCACGTAGTTCTGCGTGCGCAGGCTGAGCACCAGGGACCGGACCACCCGGGCGTACTGCGGCCAGGACACCACGATCCCGGCGAGCACCGCGTTGAACAACGACGGGCCGAGCGAGGCGGTGATCACCATCGCCAGGATCACCGTCGGGAAGGCCATCACCAGGTCGGTGAGCCGCATCAGCGCCTCGTCCACCCAGCGGCCGACAAAGCCGGCGACGGCGCCGATCACCGTGCCCAGCACAGTGGCACTGGCCACCATCAGCAGGGCCAGGGGCATGGTCACCCGGGCGCCGGTGAGCAGCCGGGAGAACACGTCCCGGCCGAGCTGGTCGGTGCCCAGCAGCGTGCCCTCGCCGGGGGCGGTGAGCCGCGGCAGATCCTGGGCGAGCGGGTCGTGCGGGACGATCCAGGGTGCCAGGACCGCGATCACCGCCCAGGCCAGGGCGATCACGGTCCCGATCACCGCGAGCGGGGTGCGCCAGGCGGCGGGGACGGCGCGCATCAGCCGGCCGCGGCGCAGCCGGGTGCGGGAGGTGGTGGCAGCGCTGCGCATCAGGACAGCCTCACCCTCGGGTCGAGGACGCCGTAGAGCAGGTCCACCACGAAGTTGATCACCAGGTAGATCACCCCGACCACCAGGCCCACACCCATCACCCCGGGCAGGTCCAGCGCCACTGCGGCGTCAAAGGCGTAGGTGCCCAGTCCGGGCCAGGCGAACACCGCTTCCACCAGCACGGTGCCGGAGAGCAGGATCCCGAACGTGATCCCCACCATCGTCAGGATCGGCAGGGACGCACCGCGCAGCACGTAGCCAGCGATCACCCGGCGGCGGCGCAGCCCCTTCGCGCGGGCCGCACGGATGTAGTCGGTGTCCAGTACTTCCAGCACCGAGGTGCGGATGAACCGGGTGAGCAGCCCGATCGTGAACAGGGACAGCACCAACACCGGCAGCGCGAGGTGTGCTATCGCATCGAAGAAACCCACCGGGTCCCCGTTCAGCACGAAGTCCACGCTGTACAGACCGGTCACCCGTGGTGGGGGAGTCAACTGCGGGGATAGCCGCCCGGCTCCGGGGGCGATACCCAGGCGGAGGAAGAACAGGTGGTAGGCGGTGATCGCGAGCCAGAACGTCGGCACGCTCAGACCGAGCAGGGAGATCACCCGGACCACCTGGTCGGTGACCTTGCCGCGCCGGTGCGCGGCCAGGGTGCCGAGAACCAGGCCGACGGCGAGGCTCACCACGATCGCGCCGAGCGCCACCTCCACGGTCGCCGGGATCGCCGCGGCCAAGTCTTCCAGCACCGGCCGCCCGGTCTGGATCGAGGTACCGAGGTCCCCCTGCAGCAGGTGTCCCAGGTAGATCACGTACCGTTCCGGCACGGACCGGTCCAGCCCGTAGCGCTCCTCATAGGCCGCCACGGTGGCCGGGTTGCTCGCTGCGCCCTCACCGAGTGCAGCGGCGATCGGGTCCCCGGGCACCAGGGTGGTGAGGATGAACGTCACCAGGGTGACGCCGAGCAGCAGCAGCACCGAGGTGCCCAGCCGGCGCAGCAGATATCCCAGCAGCGGCCAGCGTTGCCACACCGTGCGGCGCTCCGGTGCCCCGGACCGGACAGTAGCGGTCACCAGCGCCCCGACTCAGCCGGCAGGGGCCAGCAGCGGGATGTCCAGCGTCCAGGTGGAGTTGTAGTGGACGTTGGTCACCGTGGCGTCGCTGGCCAGGTTCGCACCGGGCACGATCAGCGGCACGAAGGGTCCGCTCTCCTGCATCGCCGTGGCGTAGTCGGTCATCGCCTGCTCCCGCTCCTCCACCGAGGTGGCGGAGGTCGCAGTACGCACCAGCTCGGCGATCTCCGGGGCGTCCTCAGTGGTCCAGCCCGAGCGCAGGCCCACCTTCTCGCCCGGACCGAACGGCAGGAACGAGGAGGAATCCGCGAAGTCCGGACCCCAGTACCACAGGCCGAAGGCCTCCTCGCCGTTGACGTAGGGGTCGATCTCGGTGGCGAACGGTGCCGGGGCGAGCTCCACGGTGATGCCGGCGGCCTGCAGCTGGGACTGCACCCGCTCGGCCAGCGGGGTGAACTCCACACCACCGACCGGGGTGTCGTTCGGGAACTGCAGCCGGATCGGCTCCCCGTCGTAGCCCGAGGCCTGCAGGGCCTGTTCCGCCCGGTCCAGGTCCTGTTCCACGCCGGCTTCCAACGCTCCGAGGAAGATCGGCGGGATCACGCCGGTGGCCTCCACCGACCCCTCCCCGGCGAGCTCGAGCAGGGCGTCGTAGTCGAGGGCGTAGCGCACGGCCTCGGCAAAGTCCGGGTTCGCCGTCACCCCGCCGACCTCCTCGTCCTGGTTGATCAGCAGGAAGATGGTCTCCGCCGACGGCTCGGCGGTGACCGCGAACTCCTCACCGAGCCCGGACACCTGGTCACCGTTGAGGTCCACGGCCAGGTTGGAGTCACCGCCCTGCAGGTTGATCAGCTGGGTGGCACTCTCCGAGACGTTCCGCACCACGATCCGCTCGAAGGCGGGCTCGTAGGCACCGTTGTACTCCGGGTTGGGCACCAGCACCGCCTGCGTGGTGATGTCCATCGCATCCAGCAGGTACGGGCCGGAGCCGACCGAGGTGGAGTTCAGGAACGACTCGGCGTCGTCGTCGGTGCCGGTGGTGCCGCCGTTCTCGGTGACCACCTCGGAGTTCAGGATGGACAGCGCCGGGTTGGTCACGATCGCCGGCAGCTGCAGCGAGGGAGTCTCGGTGGACAGCATCACGGTTATGTCGTCGACCTTCTCCACGGTGATGCCGTTCATCAGGAAGTTGGCCTTGGAGTCGGTCATCCCCTGCACCCGGTTCAGCGAGAACACCACATCGTCGGCGTCGACCACGCTGCCGTCGGAGAAGGTGCGCTCCCCGGTGAGGGTGAAGGTGAACTCGGTGGCGTCCTCGTTCTGCTCCATCGTGGCCAGCGACGGCACCGGCTCCTCCTCCTCGGAGCCCTCGAAGGTGAGCAGCGTGTCGTAGACGGCGTGCAGCACCATGTTCCCGGTGGGCACGTAGTTGCGGCCCGGGTCCCCGGTCTCCAGGGAGAACGCGGTGTCGATGACCAGCGTGGAGGAGGCCGACCCAGCACCGTCACCGCCGTCCGCAGAACTGGTGGTGGCGGAGTTTCCTCCGGAGCAGGCGGCCAGCGCGAGGCTTGCGGCGAGGCCGAGCGCCACGGCGGCGCGAGGAGAGGGACGGGACACGGCAGACACTTCGATCCTCCGACACTGGACTGAGTGCCGCCCCTGGACGAGGTGGCACCGCAGGGATGCTACCGCGAACTATCTGTCCACCTCAGCCCCCGGTTGTGACGAGAGTCACCACCATGACCGCATGAGAAGGCAGAATGTCCAGCATGACCGAGGCGACTGACATGACGGCAGGACGTTCCGCCGTCGAAATCGACGAGATCGGCTATCGCATCCTTCAGGCACTGCGAGATAACGGAAGGATCTCGATCGCCGCTCTGGCTCAGCAGGTGGGAATCTCCCGCTCCAACGCGTACTCCCGGGTGGAGGCACTCACCAGATCCGGGGTGATCACCGGGTACTCCGCCGACATCGACCCGGCCCGGGCCGGTCTGGGCATCTGTGCTCTGGTGTTCGTCACCGTGCATCCTCAGAGCTGGCCCGAGTTCCTCGATGAGATCGCTGCGATGCCGGATGTGGAGTCGGCGAAGATCACCACCGGTGAGCACGATGTGATGCTGTTGATCCGCGGTGCGGGCGTGGACAGCGTGCATACGTTCGTGGTGGGCGTGATCGCCGCACTGCCCCAGGTGAAGAGCGTGGAGACGGTCCTGGTGCTGGACGAGGTGTTCGACCGGGGCAGCCTGCTGCCCACCGACCTCCCGGACCGCAAGGACATGGCCGCCGAACGCGGGCTGCTGCGCTACACCCGGACGAACCCGGACCGGCCGAGCCGGATCTGAGCAGTGCCCGGGCGTACCGGGGCTGGCTCAGGCCTGCACGCAGACGCTCTCGTGGTCCTCGCCGTCCTTGGCGAAGGACTCCACCAGGTAGAGCCGCCCGTCCCGGTCCTCCACGCGGCTGGTCGCCTGTCCGCGCACCACTGAGCGGTCCGCGACCAGCTCGTGCGCGAAGGAGACGTCCAGCGTGTCCCGTTGCAGCTGCCCGACGAACCGGCCCTGGGTCACGGTGTCGCCGAGGTACTCACCCCAGACCAGGGTGCCCTGCTGGTGGTAGCGGAACCTGGTGGGGGCCTGCGGGTCCACCGCCGACGCGGTGGAGGAGAGCATGAGGAAGTCGAGGCCATCGAGGTTGAACGTGTCGGTCACCGGGTGAGTATCGCCCACCGCCGGCCCCCGGAGGCAAATCGGGCGGGCACGGCCTCAGCCAGGTGCTTGCGCCGCAGTGAGTGCGTCCACGGCGGCCGGAGCCAGGACATGGTCGGCGACCACCCGGCCGGCGCCGAGCAGCCCGGCCCGGCCCGCAGTGCTCGCCGTGACGATCCGCAGGTGCTTGGTGGCCAGCGGCAGCGACCGCCGGTAGACCACCTCCCGGACGCCGGCGAGCAGGTGCTCACCGGCCTGGACGAGCACCCCACCGATGACGATGGTGGACGGGTTGAGCAGGTTCACGCAGCCGGCCAGCACAGCACCGAGGTCGCGTCCCGCATCACGCAGCAGCGCAGTGGCCCGCCGGTCGCCACGGCGGACCAGATCCACCACGTCCGCACTGGTGGTGACGTCTTCGCCTGCGGTGCGTAGCGCATGCACCAGGGCGCCACCACTGGCCACGGCCTCCAGACAGCCGGTGTTCCCGCAGTGGCAGAGCTCGGCTCGTCCGCCCGGCACAGCGACATGACCGAGATCGCCAGCCGCACCGTCAGTGCCGCGGACCAGCGCACGGTTGGCCACGATCCCGGCACCGATCCCGGTGGCCACCTTGACGAACAGGAGGTGGGAGACCTCGGGATGCGTTGCCCCGTGCTCGCCGAGGGCCATCAGGTCCACATCGTTGTCCACCAGCACCGGCACCCGGAACTGCGCGGCGAGGATGCCCTTGATGTCCACACCGTCCCAGTACGGCATGATCGGCGGGTTGATCGGCCTGCCGGTGGCCTGCTCCACCGGGCCGGGTACACCGATCCCCAGTCCGGCCAGGTCGGCTGCGGGTCGGCCGACCTGGGTCAGCAGCTCTTTGCCGAGCTCGACCACGTGGGCCAGCACCGGCTCGGGTCCGTCGGCGATGTCACAGGCGGTGCGCTCCTCGGCCAGCACCGCTCCGGCCAGGTTCAGCACGGCCACGGTGAGGTGGACGGCGCCCAGATCCACAGCCAGCACGAGGCGGGCGTCGGGGTCGAAGACGTAGACCGACGGCGGGCGGCCGCCGGTCGAGGAGGCTGCCTGGGCGCGTATCAGCCCGGTTGCCAGAAGCCTGTCGATCCGCGGGCCAATCGTGGACCGGGCGTGCCCGGTCAGCGCGACGAGGTCCGCACGGCTGCGCGGAGTGCCATCTCGCAGGATCTGCAGCAGCTCACCGGGGCCGGCAGTTCGCGACGGAGGGGACACGGCCACGCGCTGTTCTCCTGTGATCAACGTAGGCTGGACAACGGAGAGTCCGGCGACTCTGGGAGTCCTGCGACTCTACCCCTTCTGGCAGCGGCGGGTGGCCGATCCGCCCAGCCGGCTCAGCCTTCGCGGGGAGCAGCCACGCCGGCGAGCTCGAGGAGCAGGTCCCGCACCTGGGTGGCACCGACCCGGTCACGTGCGCCCTCGGCGTGCGAGCAGAGCAGGACCGGGCCTGTGCTCGGATCCTCGGGCAGCCGTCCGTGGCTGCCACGGATCGGTGACGGGTCCAGCGGAACCACGTCCAGGAGGTAACGCATCCCCAGCTTCTTGCGGGCCACCGCCTTGGCAGCACGCAGCTTCACCCACCGATCGTCGGGGTCCATGAACAGCTCGACAGGGTCATAGCCAGGCTTCTTGTGGATCTCGACGAGCCGGGCGAAGTCGGGTGCGTTCGCATCATCGAGCCAGTAGTAGTAGGTGAACCACGAATCCGGTTCCGCGACGAGAACGAGCTCGCCCGCCCGCTCGTGGTCCAGGCCGTGCGCGCGCTTACCATCGGCGTCGAGTACCTGCGCGACCCCGGGCACCTCCTCGAGCAAGGCCGTGACCCGGGGGAGATCCTCGGAGTCGCGGACATAGACATGTGCCACCTGGTGGTCGGCCACGGCGAAGGCCGGCGACGTCCAGGTATCGAGGAGCTCACCGGTCTCGTTGTGGTGCACGTGCAGCAGCCCGGCCCGACGCAGCACCCGGTTGACATCCACCGGGCGGGAGACGTCGGTGATGCCGTACTCGCTGAGCACCACGACCTTCGCCCCGAGCGCCTCAGCGTCGTCGAGGAGCGGTGCCAGCTCCGCGTCGAGCTCCTGGGCCGCACGGATGGCCTCCGGCCCGGAGGGTCCGAAGCGCTGCAGGTCGTAGTCCAGATGCGGGACGTAGGCCAGGGTGAGGTCATGGTCCGGCATCAGTCGACGGGTCGCGCCGACGATCCACCGGGAGCTCTCGATCGAGGCCCCCGGACCCCAGAACGTGAACAGCGGGAACGGGCCCAGCTCAGCGACCAGCGTGTCGTGCAGCGACGGTGGCCACGTCCAGCAGTCCGGTTCCTTGCGGCCATCGGCGTAGTAGGCCGGACGGGGAGTGACGGTCGTGTCCACCCTCGCCCCCATCGCATACCACCAGCACACGTTCGCCACGGTGTACTCGGGCCGGCTGCGCCGGATGGTCTCCCACACTCGCTCCCCGGCCACCAGGCCGCTGTGCTGGCGCCAGAGGAGGACGTCGCCGAGGTCCCGGAACAGCCAGCCGTTGGCGACGATGCCATGCTCACCCGGGGTCCTGCCGGTGAGGTAGGTGGACTGGGCCGAGCAGGTGACCGCAGGCAGCACCGTCTCCAAGGTGGCCTGGTATCCCGAGCGGGCGACCTGCTGCAGCCGCGGCATGTGCTCCAGGATGCGGGGGGTGAGAGCGACGACGTTCAGGACGAGCAGCTTGCTCATACATCCTCCAGTCCGAGGGCGTACAGGTGGTCCCGCGCATGGGCGAGCTCAGCGGCCAGGCCGGTGATCAGCCCGGTGTCGTCGGTGGGCCGGGTGTCGGCGGGCAGGACGCTCCAGGTGTAGGTCTCGACCTCCAGGTGGTCGGTGAGCGCCCGGTCGCCGCCGAGCAGCGCCCGGGCTGCCGCGAAGAGCTCGTCGTCGGTGTTGGCCAGAGGCGGCTGGGGGGTGGCATGCAACGGCAGGTGAAAGTGGATGCGCCACGGTTGCTGCCCCGGTAGCGGCGCGGTCTCGAGCGCCTCGGGAAGATCGTCCCGGGCCAGCAGCTGCCCGTTGGGACCGGGTTCGCGGACCTGGTGCAGGAAACGGTCCTCGACGAACTCCCCGAGCACCGTGGCGGCAGCACCCGGGTCAGCCACGTGCAGTGCAGCCGAGAGCTGGCTCTTCACCACCGCGAGCCCAGCTGCGGTCAGGCGGGCGACGGCATCGTCGGCGTTCTCGAACGCCGTCGCCAGGTGGCAGGTGTCGAGGCAGACACCGAGGTAGTCGGTGTCCACGTCGGCCAGCTCCGCAGCTGCCTGCGTGGTGGTCTCGATGACGCAGCCCGGCTCCGGTTCGAACGCCACGCGCACCCGGCGCCCCGTGCGCTGCTCGAGCCCGGCCAGGCCCGCGGCCAGCTCGTCGAGGTTCGCCCGTGCGGCCGTGCGGGCCTCCGGGGACCATGCGGTGTGCCAGGCCAGAGGCAGCGTACTGACGCTGCCCCGCGCCACGTCCTCGGGCAGCAGCGAGGCGAGCACCTTCGCTGCGTCGAGGGTGTAGGTCAGTCGCGCCCGCTCGGTCCAGTCCGGCGAGTAGACCCGGTGCTTGACGACCCGGTCGTGGAAGCCGCGGTACGGGAAGGCGTTCAGGGTGACCACCTCCAGACCCTGCTCGTCGAGAACTGCGCGCAGCGCCGCCAGCTCGGCCTCGTCAGTGGCGAGCAGGGCTGCTGTGGCTGCGGGCAGCCACAGCCCTAGTCCGAGCCGCTGCACGCCGAGTCGTTCCCGGACCGGCCCGGCAAAACGGCGGAGCTGCTCGTGGATCCCGGCGGAGTCCTCGGCGGGGTGGACATTGCTGCAATACGCGAGGTGGACGACGGTGCCGTCGGGGTGTCGTAACCGCATCGACTCAGGCGCCCTGATCCTTGCGCTCGCCGCGCTGGATCGAGTTGCCCTCGAAAGTGGCACCGGCGCCTGCCTCCCCCCCGAGCAGGAGGCGTCCACTTTGGGCAAAGAACTCCACGGGGTTGCGCCACAGCACCCGGTCGACGTCATCAGCGCTGAAGCCGGCGGCAAGCATCGCCTCACCGGTCTGGCGGGTGGTCAGCGGGTTGCTGATCCCCCAGTCGGCCGCCGAGTTCACCATCACCCGGTCCAGGCCCCGCTGCTGCAGGATGGAGACCATCCGGTCGGGGTCCATCTTGGTGTCGGGGTAGATGGAGAAGCCCAGCCAGCAGTCGGACTCGTCGACCATCGCCACGGTCATCTCGTTGAGGTGGTCGACGACGACCATCCCTGGGTCGATACCGACCTCGCGCACCAGGTCCAGGGTGCGCCGGGTGCCCGCAGCCTTGTCGCGGTGCGGGGTGTGGACCATGGCGGGAAGGCCGTGCTCCACTGCCATCTCCAGCTGCCGGCGGAAGACCTGCTCCTCGGCCTCGGTCATCGAGTCGAAACCAACCTCCCCGACGGCGACGACGCCGTCCTTGGCCAGGTACCGGGGGAGGAGGTCGAGGACCTCCACACAGCGAGGGTCGTTGGCTTCCTTGGGATTCAGCGCGATAGTGGCGTGGTGCGCGATACCGAATTGCGCTGACCGGAATCGCTCCCAGCCGATGAGGCCGTCGAAGTAGTCGACGAACGAGTCGACGCTGGTGCGTGGTTGGCCGAGCCAGAACGCCGGCTCGACCAGGGCCCGGACTCCCGCCGCGTGCAGGTTCTGGTAGTCGTCGGTGGTTCGCGACGTCATATGGATGTGCGGATCGAAGATGCGCATAGTGCCTCCTGGAGGTGACGGTCAGGGCTGGGACGCCGAGTGCAGTGCCGCGGCGACGGCCGGGAACTGCTCGAGGGTCTGGGGGAACAGATCGAGGACCAGGTGCGCGTCCGCGGGGATGCTGCGCCCTGCGGCCAGGCGCTCTGCGCCGAAGGCGGCGACCATCCGGGCGAGCTCGGCATCGGCACGGTCGGTGAGGCAGTGCACGGCCTCGAGCGGCACGCCCACGAAAAGGCACTTGAGCACACCCTGGCGCCATGCCGCGTCCTCCAGGTGCGCACCTGCCCAGGCGCCCATCGCGGCACCGATGAGCCGCAGGTCGTTGCTGCGCAACGCATCCTCGACGAGGTACTGGGCCGGCGCACCCACACCGAGCTCGGCCAGGTTCCGCAGGACGGCGCGCCGTTCGTCGCTGTCGCCGAACCGGTACAGCTGACCGACGCGCCGCAGGAGGGCCGAGGGATCGTGCTCGGCCCCGGCGAGGGCGAGCAGGAGCACGCCGCGGACCATGTCGTCCAGGGTGGGCCCCAGAATGCCGCCAGGGTCGGCGTCGTCGACAGGTCCGCGGCCGACCTCCCTGGCTGCGGCAGGGAACAGGACGTCGATGGTGGCCGGCTTCTCGCCGATGGCGGCGGTCAGCTGATGCAGCCGGTCCTGTGCCGCCGGGGCCAACCGGTCGGCGAGGATCCGTTCGTACCGGTGAGTCATCTCGACCTCTCCGTGGTCGGCCGCTTCGGCGTCACGTCGGCGACGGCGGTGCGCAGGGCATCGATCGACCGTGCGGCTGTCATAGGTGCTGTGGGGCTGTGTCGCGCCAGCTCGACCGAGACCAGCCCGTCGTAGCCCACCTCCAGCAGCGCAGCCACGGCTCGCACCAGGTCGAGCTCACCCTCGCCGAACTCCAGGTGCTCATGGACCCCTCGACGCATGTCCTCGATCTGGACGTGGCGGAGATCGTCGGCGGCTGCGCGGATCGTAGCGTCGGGAGAGAGATCCTCGTTGCAGAGGGCATGGCCGATGTCGAGGGTCAGCCGCAGGGCGTCCGGTGAACCGAGCAGCCTGCGCAACTCCTGGGCGTCGGCGAGCCGCTCGACGAGCATCCCCGGCTCCGGTTCCACCGCCAGCCGGACTCCGGCAGACTCCGCGTGCGGGAGGATCTGTGCCATGCCGGTGAGCAGGCGGTCCCATCCGGCCGCGACAGTGGTGTCGGCGGGCAGGATCCCGGACCACAGGTGCACGACGTCACTGCCGAGGTCGGCGGCGATATCGATCGCCCGATGAAGGAAGTCGAGGCGTAGCTCGCGCCCCTGTGTGGAGACGAGAGTCGGCTCATGCTTGTGCCGGGGGTCGAGCAGGTAGCGAGCGCCGGTCTCGATCACGACGGCGAGGTGGTGCGTCGTCAGCAGCCGCTGGACGGTGCCGACCTGGGTGGCGAGATCGGCTGCGAACGGATCGAGGTGATGATGATCGAGGGTGAGCGCCACCCCGTCGTACCCCAGGTCGGCAATGATCGACAGCGCATCCGACAACCGATGGTCGCCGAACCCGTTCGTCCCATAGGCCAAGCGAAGACTCACGTGGGCGACACCACCTTCGCCGCCGCCCGGAGCACGGGGACGAGCGCGAGCAGACCGGCAGCGATGCCGAGCTGGCCACGCCGGGCGATGAGGCTGGCCTGGAGCGGAACCATCCCGTGGATCCCCCGGCGAGTGGCTCGGCGCACCGCCCCCGCGTCGGGCTGTGCCACCGCAGCCCCTTGCGCACGCCCGACGGCGAAGGCGTAGAGGCCGGCGAAAGTAGCGCCGCTGATCCTCGCCGTGAGCGGAGCGGAGGTATCGCGGAGCGCCTGGACCGCCCCGGTCGTGGCGACGGCCCCGGTCGTCGCCAACGCTGCAGCAGCGATGCGGTCCGAGGTGCCGTGGACCTCTCCGCGGCTCAGCGTCGTGACCGCAGTGGTGTGGATGCCCAGGGTGAGGGCTGCCGGTAGCGCTCGCCGCGGGTGGGTGGAGCCACCCATCAGGACGTCGAGGAATCGGGTGGCACCCATCACCAGCGGCCCAGCGATCGTCGGCTTCGCCACCAGGTCGTATGTCCACACGGCACCGGCCAGGGACAGGGCTACCGCCAGCGAGCGGCGACCGGTGGTGGCGGCCAGCGCCAGCCCTGCGAGCGTGAGTCCACCGGAGATCCGCAGTGCCGTCGGCGGGCTGACCCTCCCCGACGGAATCGGCCGCTCGGGCCGCTCCAGCGCATCGAGGTCACGGTCGGCATAGTCGTTCAGTGCCATCCCCGCCCAGTAGAAGCAGGCTGAGGATGCGGCCAGCACGGCTGGGCGCCAGCCGTGCAGGGTCCCTGCGGCAGCCGCTCCCGCCAGGGCGTCTCCCGGCACGGTGAGTGCTGCCGGCAGCCGGGTCAGCTCGATGAGATCCTGAAGCCTGGTCATTGAGCGATGGCGAGCTTCTCGCACCACTCGCTCAGCGCCTGCCACTGGCCGCTCAGCGAGTGCTCCTCGCCCCCGAGGGGTTCCTTGAAGAAGAAGGCCATCGCGCCGATGACACCCACTTCTCCGGTCTCGTGGGCGCGGGCCACCAGTCGCACGAGGTCCAGGACCAGCGGTGCTGCCAGTGCCGAGTCACAGCCCTGCCAGGTGAACTGCATGGTCATTCTGGTTCCGAGGAACCCCTCGAAGGAGACGTGGTCCCATGCGGTCTTCCAGTCACCGAGGTCTTCGACATAGTCGATCCGCAGCGGCCCGTCGACGTGGTGCCCCAGGATCGCGTCCACTCCTGCACCCTTGGTCGTGGTCTTGCTCAGGGCGGCGTCTGGGTCGGCGAGGGTCTGACCGTCGCCTCCGCCGAGCAAGTTGTAGGACGCCCACGACCGGACCTTCAATGCTCGGGTCGCGAACATCGGTGCGAGTGTGGTCTTGACGAGAGTCTCTCCGGTCTTTCCATCTCGTCCTGCCCAGGGGACGTTCTGTCGCTGCGCCAGCTCGACCAGAGCGGGCAGGTTCGGGCCAGGGCTGGGGGTGAAGGCGACGAGCGAACAACCGGCCCGGAATGCCGCGTAGGCATACAGTGAACTCTGCGGCAGGGGCGAGCGGCCGGCGTCCAGTGCCTGCTCGAGCGTCGCCAGGTCGTTCAGCTCCGGCCCTGGCTGCACCGGAGCCTCGGTGTTGCTGACGTCGACGACCACCACGCGCGCCAGGTCGTGCTCCTCGGCGAAGGCGCGCAGATCGTCGGCGATCGCGGTGGCGGTCTCCCGTTGGGTCTCCCGCTGAGGGGTGATCCGGATCCGAGCGTCAGCGGCGGAAAGGTCCTCGCGCAGGGCGGCTACCAACGCGAACGGGAAGACACCGGAGGCGGCCAACGCCTCTGCGCGCTCGGGCAGCGGGGTATCGACGACATCGTGCCCCCCGGTGACCAGGCTCCCGATCCCGATGGGAGCGGCCGCCGCTGCGATCGGCTCCAGCTCGGTGACCAGTCCGGTCCGCTCGGCGAGCCCGGCGGCGACCGCCAGTGAGCCGAGAGTGGCTGTGGTGGCGACCGATCCCCGCGCACCGACGAACCAGATGCCGGTGCGAAGCTGAGGGGCGCTGGTGGGGGTCTCGCTAGCTGGGCTTGTGCTCATACCTGACACCTCTTTGTCCCAAACTGCGTTGTTATCACAACGACGATCGACGTTGAAAGCGATGAACTTGAACAAGTTCTGGTAACGCATTCACAATAGCAGGCAAACGGTGAGTGGGCAGACAACGAAGGTAGCCCTGGAAGGTGTCGAGATGAGCGAGCAGCACGGGCCGCCCGAACCGGAGCCCAACGCAGGTGCGGGCTGGCATCAGGACACCTCCGCGGCGGTGTCGGAGGTCCTTCGAGGGGTGGTCAGCGGAGAATCAGACCGGGCGGAAGGGCACAGCCGGGTCTACGAACTGCTCTGGCAACACCTCGAACAGGCGACCTTGGGTGGCAAGCACTTCCGCGGTCGGTTGGTGATCGAGACCTACCTCGGGTTCGGCGGGGGAGACCAGCTGGCGGCAGCGCGACTAGGGGCTGCTTTCGAGCTGCTGCACGCCGGCTTTCTGGTCCACGACGACCTCATCGATCACGACACCCTGCGCCGCGGGCACCCGAATCTGGCTGCCGGCATGAGTACCGCGGCCGCGTCCGCCGGTGCCGACCCGCCCGCCGCACAGCACCTGGCAGAGGCGTCCGCCGTGTTGGCCGGCGACCTGGCCATCGCGCTCGCACACCGCCTCACGGCCTCTATCGACGCTTCGGTTCCGGTGCGCACGGCACTCACCGAGCTGCTCTGGCAGACAGTCTTCGTCAGCGTCGCCGGCGAGCTCGATGACGTAGCCGCGGCACATGGCCTGTGGGAGGTCTCGGCCGAGAAGGCACTGACCACCGCGGCCGAGAAGACCGCCTTCTACTCGTTCCAGGCGCCGCTGCGTGCCGGCGCCGTGCTCGCTGAGGCGCCGGAGCAGGTGCAGGGACAGCTCGACCGCGTCGGCCGAGCACTGGGCAAAGCCTTTCAGCTCGCCGATGATCTGCTGGGGGTGTTCGCGCCCGAGGCGGTGACCGGAAAGAGTCAGCTGTCGGATCTTCGCGAGGGTAAGGCGACTACCCTCATCCTCCATGCGCGCCAGCTCCCGGTCTGGGACAGCATCGGTTCGGCTGTGGGCAGGGCCGATCTGGACTCGGCCACGGCGCAGGTGATCCGGCGCAGGCTCGCCACCTCGGACGCGCCGGGGATGGTCGACCGGCAGGCGCGCCAGGAGCTTGCGGCAGCGCGGCGGCAGCTGATCGCTACCCCCGGCCTGGAAGCGGTCATCGACGTCGTCATGCCCGCGTGGTCGATGGTGGAGGCGCAGCTCTCGATGGCCACCCGCTATGTGGCTGCACTGGCCGCATAGGCTGACCATCAGAGCTAAACATTGCCGAAGAGTGTTCGCTCTACGGTCACTTTTGTCTTGACAGAAACCAAAGTCCTGTTAGCGTGACTCGGGTGTGAGGCCGGGCGTGCTGGTTCACCCGTCCACACAGGTCCCGTTGCCACGGGCTCCGAACAACGGCCGGGCTAGTGATGTCGTAGCAGAGAGTGCTCCGCGCACCTGTCGACAGACCTGGTTGGTGTGAGATTTCAAGGAGGAGATTGTGTCCAGACCTTCCAGGCTCAGCCAATGGTTGGCCCGAGGTGCTGCCGCTGCACTGGCGGCTGCCGTCCTCGCGCCACTGACGATCAGTGGGGCGAGCGCTCATCCCGGGCAGGACGAGGCCGATGCCGGGGCCGTGGCTCAAGCGGACGCGCCCCCAGGCGTCGACTGGAGCGACTACGAGAAGCTCCTCCTGACCAAGGACACCGGCGAACCGATCGACCTTGCGGTTCTGCCGGATTCTCGCGTCCTGCACACGGCACGGGACGGTGTGGTGCGACTGACTGATCCGACCACCGGGCTGACCACTGACATCGCCGAGCTTGACGTCTACCACAACTCTGAGGACGGGCTGCAAGGTATTGCGCTGGACCCGAATTTCGAGGAGAACCACTGGATCTACATGGCCTATGCTCCCCGGGAGATGTCGGGAACGTCCCCGACCGGGGTGGAGTACCCGCAGACCACGCCGTCCGGCAGTGCACCCGAACAGCTCCCTGACGGTGAGGATGCGGAGACGTACTGGGACCAGTGGTTGGGTTACAACGTGCTCTCCCGGTTCCAGTTCGACCCGGAGACGGGCACCCTGGACCTCGACAGCGAGCAGGAGATCATCAAGATCGACGCTCAGCGGGGCCAGTGCTGCCACGTCGGTGCCGACATCGCGTTCGACGACGACGGCAACCTGTACCTGTCCACCGGTGACAACACTCCGGCCGGAACCCCGGGCGCGAACGGTTACACCCCGATCAACAATGCCCCCGGGATGAACCCGGGCTTCGACTCCCGTCGCGGTGCGGGCAACAGCAACGACCTGCGCGGCTCGATCCTGCGAATCAACGTGCTGGACGATATCGCCGCTGATGCCGAGCCCGGTCCGGACAGCACCTACACCATCCCCGAGGGCAACCTCTTCAACAGCGGCGAGTACGACGCCGACCTGGTCCGGGAGGAGATCTACGTCACGGGCGTGCGAAACCCGTTCCGGATCGACTTCGACACAGAGTCCGGCGCCCTGCTCTGGGGTGACTACGGACCGGACGCCGGCTCCGCGCAGGATGACCGCGGCCCGATGGGATACGTCGAGTGGCAGGTGACCACCGAGCCGATGAACGGTGGGTGGCCCTACTGCCACGGCCCGAACGACGGCGGTGCCTACAACGAGTGGAACTTCGAGGAAGATGTCCCCGGTGAGGTCACCTTCGACTGCGCCAACGGGCCAGTGAACAACTCGACGTTCAACACCGGCCTGGAGCAGCTTCCGCAGGTCACCGAGCCGCAGATCTGGTACGGCGACGAGCCTGGGGACCAGCCCGAGGAGTGGGACGGTCTGGTCAGCTTCACCGACGAGGGTGGTCAGGCCCCGATGGGCGGTCCGGTCTACCGTTACGACGCCGAGAACGAGTCCACCACGAAGTTCCCCGAGATCTGGGACGGTCAGGCGTTCATGGGCGAGTTCTCCCAGGACTACGTCGCTGCCTTCGAGATGGATGAGCTCAGCAGCGCCGGCGAAGTGACCGACATCTACAACTTCCTGCCGAACGCGCACCTCTATGAGCAAGCGGTCCCGGAGTGGTCCGGCATCATGGACATGGAGTTCGGCCCGGACGGCAGCCTCTACGTTCTCGAGTACGGCAAGGGCTTTTTCCGGCAGAACCCGGAAGCAGGGATCTACCGGATCGACTACAACCCGGACAACAAGACCCCGCGCGCTGCACTGGTGACGGACCAGATCTCCAGTAGTGACGCTCCGCTGGAGGTGCAGTTCGACGCTTCGACGTCGGTCGACCCCGAAGGCGAGGACGTCACCTTCGAGTGGGACTTCGAGGGCGACGGTGAGTTCGTCGAGGGCGAGGCGGTCGAGAGCTTCACTTACGACGAGCTCGGTCAGTACACCGCCGTCGTGCGAGTGACCGACCCGGACGGGCTGTTCGGTCTGGCAGTCCAGGAGATCACCGTGGGGAACACCGCCCCGGAGATCAGTCTGAACATCGATGACGGCGCCATCTTCAACTGGGGCGACAGCGTGGATGTCTCGGTGTCGGTGAACGACGCCGAGGACGGGACCGAGCCCGAGTGCGACCGCGTCAACTGGACCTTCGGTCTGGGGCACAATCTGCACGCCCACCCCGAGGTCTCCGGTACAGGTTGCGAGTTCACGCTCGAGACCAGTGAGAGCGCGGTCGAACACGGCGAGGGTGAAAAGATCTTCGGCAGCCTCGTGGTGAACTACACCGACGAGCCACAGGGCGATGTCCCGGCCACGACCGGCGAGGCGACTCTGACTCTCAAGCCGGAGGTGCAGCAGGCCGAGTGGTACGACTCCGCTGAGGGCGTGAACGTCGCCAACGACGCCGACGCCGGGGCCGGATCTTACGTGACCGACTTCGAGGAGGGGGACTCCCTCACCTTTGACCCGATGGCGTTGACCCACGCTCCGAGTGGTGAGCCCATCGACACGGTCACCGCTCGCGGTAGTGGTGAGGGCACCATCTCGCTGAACTGGGAGGACGAGGTGTTCGCGTCCTTCGACTTCTCCGGCGAGGCCGGATGGCAGGACGTGACCGCCGCACTCGAGGAGACCCCCGAAGGGTCCGGCTCGGTCGTTGTGACGAGCACCGGCGGCGTCGACCTCGACGCCCTCACGTTCACGGCGTCGGGGGACGGCGGGTCCGAGCCACCGCTGTGTGAGGACCCGGAGGCAGAGATCGGTGCCGACGACGAGTTCGACGGCGCGCAGGTCGACCCCTGCCGGTGGGAGATCGTGGACTACGACGCCGACCTGGCCAACGTCAGTGACGGCGCCTATCACGTCACCACGACCGATGCCGACTTCTACGGCACCGACAACAGCCCCGTGCCGAACATCCTCCAGTCCAAGGTCCTCACCGGGGACCAGTGGACGGTCGAAGCAGCCTTCACCGCCGACCTGGAGAGTGCGTATCAGCAGGGCGGCATCATGGTCCGGGCCGACGAGGACAACTACGTCAAGATCGACCCGGTCTACGCCACCGACGACAGTGACACCCCCCTGCGGGTCGAGCTGCGAAGCGAGGTGGACGGAGAGGTGCAGAACCCGCAGGACGACCTGACGGACCTGGCCCTGCCCGCCGACGGCACCTACTACGTGCAGCTGACTCGGGACGGTGACGCCTTCACCGGTGCATTCTCGACCGATGGCGAGAACTGGCAGGAGCTGCCCAGCGCGGTCAGCAACGGCCAGCTCGATGACGCATCCCCGGGCATCTACGCCCTCGGTGCGCAGCAGGCCGAGCCCACCACGGTGAGCTTCGACTACTTCCGAGTGGTCGACGGCGAAGAGTCACCGGCACCGATCGCGGTTCCGGTGGAACAGGTGTCGTTGCAGATGTTTTCGTTGATTCCGTGGGTGGATGAGGTTGGTCTGGAGGGCGTGTTGGAGCGCCTGGGTGAGATCGGGTTCGTCAACATTGAGCCTTTTGGTGGCAATTTCGAGGGGTACACGGCGGAGGAGTTTCGTGATCTGGCTGCCTCCTATGGGTTGAGTGTGCCGTCTTCGCACTATGAGGTGGATGAGGATTCCTTCGATGCGACGTTGGAGTTCGTGGACACCCTCGGTCAGGAGTATGTGGGCTCGGGCGGTTTCGCCGCCCCGGGGATCGGCTCTTATGAGGACACGTTGGCAACCGCAGAGACGATGAACCGGTTGGGTCAGCGTTCGGTAGAGGCTGGTGTGGGGAAGTTCTTCGGGCACAATCACGATGGTGAGTTCACTACCACGTATGAGCATGAGGGTGAGCAGCTCTCGGCGTGGGAGATTCTGGTGGCTGAGACTGATCCGGAGTATGTGACGTTCGAGCTGGATGTGGCCTGGGCGGCTCATGCTGGTGTGGATGTGCCGGCGCTGATCGCTGAGTACGGCGATCGGATCGAGCTGTTGCACATCAAGGACGCCACCGGGTTGGGGAGCCAGGATGGTCCCTCGTTTGTGAATCTGGGTGAGGGTGAGATGGCGTTGCAGGAGATCCTGGCCGCGGCCGAGGATGCTCCGATCGCTTATTACGCGTTGGAGTACGACATGGCCGCTGACGGCGAGTCCTTCGCCACGTCGGGGTTTGAGTACCTGACCGGAATCGAGGCTGGTGGACCCGGGGGCGAGGAGCCGGTCCAGGTCACTCCGGAGGAGGTGACGTTCGCTGATGAGCCGGGCACTGCGGACGATTCGTTCACGGTTCCTGAGGTGGAGGGCGTGCAGTACCTGCTCGAGGATGAGGTGATCGAGGCCGGTACCCATCCGGGTGCGGGCTCGGTGACCATCACCGCTCAGGCA
>DXBY01000155.1 GCA_019116305.1 Candidatus Ruania gallistercoris
GGTGGCGTCGCGGTCATCGTGACCGACGCTGATCCAGAGAGCCTCAACCCCGGAATGACCACGTCCAACCAGACGCTTGACGTCTCGGCGAAGATCTATGAGGCGTTGGTCTGGATCGACCCCGACGGGGAGCCTCAGCCCCTTCTCGCCGAGGAGTGGACCGTCTCGGAGGACGAGCTCGTCTATACCTTCACGCTGCGCGAAGGGGTCACGTGGCACGATGGCGAGCCGTTTACCTCGGCGGACGTCGTGTGGACGATCGAAGAAGGCATGCCGAACAACTCGCGTGCACAGGGCGTGATCTCGCAGATCGATTCGGTGGAGGCTACCGGTGACTACGAAGTGGTCATCACGTTGACTGAGCCCTACGCGCCGATGCTGCAGCAGCTCAAGGTCTTCGACCTCCCGATCGTTCCGCGGCACGTCTATGAAGGCACTGACATCGCGACGAACGAGGCGAATCGATCCCCCATCGGTACCGGACCCTTCCAGTTCAGTGAGTGGGATGCCGGTAGCTCCCTGCGCTTGGTAGCCAACGAGAACTACTGGGACGAAGGCAAGCCCGGATTGTCCGAGATCATTTACCAGATCGTCCCGGACGCTGCTAACCGGTCGGCCGGCCTCGAAACCGGCGAATACGACTTCGTCGGTGCCTTCTACCTGCCTCGCGCCGACGTCGCCCGCCTGAAGGAGCTCGACAACGTCGTCGTCCGTGAGCAGACCACGATCCCCTCCCTGCACTTCATCCAGTTCAACTTTGAGAACGAGTACCTGGGCAACCGCGAGGTGCGCCAGGCGATCGCTCGCGCGGTGGACCGTGCGCGCATCGTGGACCAAGCGATGTCAGGCTTGGGGCTTCCGGGAGTGGGCGCGTTCGGTGAAGGCTTCCCGTGGTTGGTGAACGAGGAGGTCTCCTACGACACCCTGTACCCCCTCGACGCCGATGCCGCGCGGTCTCAACTTCAGGACGCTGGTGTTCCTGACGGGACCACGCTGCGGTTGACCTACGACGTGGCCAAGACCCAGTTCCAGGCCGCTGCTCAGATCATTCGTGACGACCTCGCCGGCATCGGGCTCGACGTCTCGATCGAGCCCCTCGAGACCTCCGTGTACCGGGACGCCGTCTATGCCGAGCGTGACTACGACATGGCACTGCAGTCCTTTACCTCCAGTGGCGACCCGGCCATCGGCTATCACCGCATCTACGAGTCAAACGAGAGCAGAGACCCGAACGTCAACGCCACCGGATACTCCAATGCTGAGGTCGACGAGTTGCTCGAGCAGGCCGCGACGGTGAGCGACCGAGACGAGCGTGGCGAGTTCTACCGCCAAGCCCAGGTGATCCTGAACGAGGACGTGCCGTCGTTGATCATGTTCGACGAACTGCAGGCTGACGCGATCAGTACTCGGTTGGACGGACTGTTCGCCGGTGTCAACCCTGTGGACCGCTGGGGTGAGGTCACCGCCACCGACTAGATCTGCCCGGCAGGCTGGTTTCCGCCGGTCAGACTCAGTTCTGGTTGGTTCACGATCGAAAGGTGCCTCCATGCGACATGCGTGGATCCCATTATTCGCGGCAAAGCGACTGCTGTACGCTATTCCGCTGATACTCGGCGTCATCGTCATCAACTTCATGCTCATCCAGCTCGCCCCGGGTGACCCTGCCACCGTACTTGTCGGTGACTTTCCGGTACCGGAGGAGTACATGGAGCGAGTCCGGGCAGAGTACGGGTTGGACAGATCCGTTCCTGAGCAGCTGATCGCCTACCTCGGTCAGTTGTTCCAGGGGAATCTCGGCGTCTCATTCTCCAAGCGACAGGATGTGCTCAGTCTCCTCCTGGAAAGACTCCCAGCCACACTCGAACTCACGCTGAGCGCGATGGTCCTGGCGACGATCGTCGGCGTGCTGCTGGGCATCATCGCTGCCAAGTACCGGGGCCGAGCTCCGGACAGCAGTGCGCAGGTCACGACTCTGCTCGGCTTCTCCGTACCGGAGTTCTGGCTCGGGCAGATGCTCATCGTGCTCTTCGCGGTCACCCTTGGCTGGCTGCCGCTCGGAGGAAACGCACCGGTTCGCGGGGACGGCGACGTTCCCTTCGACCTCAACTACCTGATCCTTCCAGCGGTCGCCCTCTCCTTTCGCTACGTGGCTCTGATAGCGCGTATGACTCGCTCCAGCATCTTGGAAGTGAACAGCGCCGACTTCGTGACTGCTTCTCGGTCTCGTGGGGTCTCGGAGTCTCTGATCCTGCGTCGGCACACGCTGAAGAACGCGGCGCCACCTGTGATCACCGTTATCGGTTACAACTTCGGATTCATCCTGGCCGGATCGGTGATGGTGGAGACGGTATTCGGCTGGCCCGGTATCGGTCGTCTGCTGTATGAGTCAATATCGTCCCGTGACTACCCGGTGATGACGGCCATTCTCCTGATCATCTCCGTCACTGTCGTGCTCGCCAATGTTCTCACCGACATTGTGCACGCCTTGCTCGACCCGCGGTTGGAGCGAACATGACTACTCCTACTCTCGACGATGCCTCCCGGAACGTCGACTCCGCCGGCCTCGCAGCGCAAGAGAACGCGTTCAGCGAGTTCTGGTATCGATTCTCTCGGAACAAGGCCGCGGTGGGCTGCCTCGTGGTGATGCTGGCCGTGGTTGCCGTGGCACTACTGGCACCGGTGATCTCGCCCCACGATCCCCTCCGCGGCGTTGGCCCCGCCCAGCAGCCGCCTGGCACTCCCGGGCACCTCCTCGGTACGGACCATCTCGGCCGGGATATGCTCGCCCAGGTCATCCACGGCGCGCGCGTGTCCTTGTTGGTCGGCTTCGTGGTCGCGGCTGCCGCCACCCTCCTGGGCATCATCATTGGTGCTGTTGCGGGGTACTACGGCGGCTGGGTCGACAACGTGCTGATGAGAGTCACGGAGTTCTTCCAGACGCTGCCACGCCTCGTGCTTGCTCTGATCATCGTCGCGCTGTTCGGCAGTGGCCTGGTCAAGCTCATCGTGGTGATCTCGATCCTTTCGTGGCCGCAGACGGCACGCGTAGTTCGCTCCGGATTCCGCACGCTGCGGTCGGCGGCATTCGTCGATGCCGCGAGAGTGAGTGGCGTTCCCGGCTGGCGGATCATCGTTCGAGAGATCCTTCCGAACATCCTGGCCCCCGTCGTTGTGGTCGCATCGCTCGACGTCGCCACTGCCATCCTGACCGAGGCATCTCTGAGCTTCTTCGGCCTTGGTGACCCCAACGTGGTGTCGTGGGGAGGCATGCTCCAGCAGGCACAGCAGTACTTGCGTTCTGCCTGGTGGATGGCCGTGTTCCCCGGCGCTGCGATCGCGGTGCTCGTCCTCACCTTCAACGTGCTTGGTGACGGTCTCAACGATGCCCTCAACCCGCGACTGAAGGATAAGAAGTGATGGCCACCAACGCCTCCGAACTGCTGGATGTGCGCGATCTGTCGGTCGCCGTCCATTCGCGACGCGGCCCCGTGGGCCTGGTGGACCGGGTCAATCTCTCGGTCGGGAGAGGTCAGATCGTCGGCCTCGTGGGTGAGTCGGGCTGTGGGAAGTCGATGACTGCGGCGGCGATCGCCCGTCTTTTCCCCACCACCGCCGCGCACATCACCGGTGGCGAGGTGACGCTGGACGGAACGGGTGACCTGACCAAGCTCGATGACCGGCAGTTTCGCAAGGTGCGCGGCGCGAGGATCGGGATGATTTTCCAAGATCCCTCGACCTACCTGGACCCGCTGATGACTATCGGAAAGCAGGTCCGCGAGGCGCTGCAGGCGCACGGGTACAAGGGGAACCATGAGCGCCGGATCGTGGAACTCCTCGAGTTGATGGGTCTACCGGACGCCGGCCAGCTCGCGAGCCGCTACCCGCACGAGCTCTCGGGTGGTCAGCGTCAGCGGGTCCTCATTGCCGCGGCACTCGCCGGCGACCCCGACCTGCTGATCGCGGACGAGCCCTCAACGGCGCTGGACGTGACCGTCCAGGCGGAGATACTCATGCTGCTGTGTGAGCTGCGCGACGAGCTCGGACTGAGCATCCTGATGATCACGCACGATCTCGGCGTCGTGGCCCAGATGTGCGACCGCGTCTACGTCATGTACGCGGGCCGAGTGGTCGAGCAGCGCGGCGTCCAGGAGATCTTCGATGATCCCCGGCACCCGTACACCGTGGGCCTGCTCGCCGGGACGCTTTCGCCGGCCGTCAAGGATCAGGAGTTGTTCTCGATTCCCGGCAGAGTGCCCGATCCTCGTGCGATGCCCGACGGCTGTCGGTTCAATCCGAGGTGCCCGCTGGCAGTGACTGCGTGTCGTGAGAAGGAGCCGCCGAAGGAGGACGTGCCGACCGGGTACAGCGCCTGCTGGCGATATGACCATCCAGGGATGCGGGACGCATGGCGACGGGCCGAAGAGGACCCGTCTCAGGTCACAGCAGAGGCTGAGGGAGACGTGTCATGAGCACCGAGACCACGGACACGGACATCCGCGTTGTCGCCGAGGACGTGTATCGGCGCTTCAAGGTCAGTTCGAAGGGACGCAAGGGCCGGCTGACCGCCGTCAACGGGGTCTCCCTGGACATCGGACCAGGGGAGACTGTGGCACTGGTGGGCGAGTCCGGCTCCGGGAAGTCGACCCTGGGCCGAATGATGCTCGGGCTGGACCAGCCGACCGAGGGGCACGTCTACTACCGGGGCCAGAACGTCAACGACCTGGACCGAGCACAGTGGCGCAGGTTCCGCCGTGAGGTCCAAGTGATCTTCCAGGACACCGGCTCCTCGTTGAATCCTCGTCGCACGATCGGCGAGTCCGTGGAGATGCCACTTCGCTACAACCTGCGGCTCGGCCGACGAGCAGCACGTCGACGCGCGGCAGAACTTCTCGACATTGTCGGGCTGCCGGCGAACACGTTCATTAACCGTAGCCCTCTGGAACTCTCCGGTGGGCAGCGGCAGCGCGTCTCCATCGCCCGCGCGATGGCCTCCGAGCCACGGTTCATCGTTGCTGACGAAGCAGTGTCGGCGCTGGACGTCTCCGTGCGCGCCCAGGTGCTGAAGGTGATGAAGGACATCCAACACACGCGCGGACTCTCCTACCTGTTCATCACCCACGATCTCGGTGTCGTTCGCGCTATCGCCGATCGGGTGGTGGTGATGTACCTCGGTGAGATCGTGGAGTCGGGGCCTGCGTCAGTGGTATTGGAGAAGCCGGCGCACCCTTACACCCGTACCCTGCTCGCCGCGGCGCCCCGTCCCGATCCGTCCGAACGGACGTTGTCGCGAGCCCGCGTGAAGGGCGAGATTCCCTCGCCCATCGATCCACCGCCGGGATGCCGATTCCACACCCGATGCCCGCTGGCCCAGGACGTCTGTAAGACCACGGCCCCTGCTGCGATGGACTTCGGCGACGGATCTCGCGCGGCGTGCCACTTCGCCGATGAGGTGCGGG
This sequence comes from Candidatus Ruania gallistercoris, assembly GCA_019116305.1. Lineage (GTDB taxonomy): Bacteria > Actinomycetota > Actinomycetes > Actinomycetales > Beutenbergiaceae > Ruania > Ruania gallistercoris. The sequence goes on from DXBY01000155.1 coordinate 5,457, forward strand.
CAGGGGCGGCGCTCGGGGAACCGGAGGCCCGGACCGCATGAAAGAAGACCTCGTCCGCCTCCGCCGGGAGATTCACCGGCATGCGGAGTTGCCGTTCCTGGAGATCGCCACCGCTGCCCTGATCCTGCGCGAGCTTGACGGCCTACCGGTTCGGATCAGGACCGGGTCGGACGCCATGCGACGGGACCAGGTCGTGGACTACCCATCGGCTGAGAAGGTGATGGAAGCTGCCGATGCTGCACGTACCGCCGGTGCCGACGAGCAGACCGTCGCGAGCCTGGCACAGGACGGGACCGCGGTCATCGTCGATCTTCCGGGGAACCGACCGGGACCCACCTGGGCCCTACGGTTCGACATCGATGGGCTCCCGATCATCGAGTCAGACGTGGAGGAGCACGCGCCGGCGCGGGAAGGATTCGCGTCTCGAACCGAGGCGATGCACGCGTGCGGACATGACGGGCACACAGCGATCGGTCTTGTCCTCATCCGCCGACTAATCGACGGCGACTTCCCCGGCCACGTGCGCGTGCTCTTCCAGCCGGCTGAGGAGGGGTGCCGCGGTGCGGCTGCGATGATCCCCGCTGGGGCGGTGGACGGCGTCGACCGCTTCCTCGCGCTTCACCTGGGCCACGCGCTTCCCACGGGTCTTGCCGTGGGCACTGGGGTGGACGTGCAGGCGACGGTCAAGTACCGCGTCCGCTTCACCGGCGTCGAGGCGCATGCTGCCGGCTCGCCACAGGAAGGGCGCAACGCGATCGCTGCGGCTGCCACCTCCATCTTGCACATCCTCGCACTACCCCGATCGGGGCGTGCTACCACGAACGCGAACGTGGGCGTCATCGAAGGTGGCACGGCGTCGAACATCGTGCCGTCGTCGTGCCAGTTCGTCGGGGAAGTCCGTTCTGACGACGGCGCGACCTGCGCCGACCTCATCGAACGCGTCCGCGGCATCGTCGATGGTGCCGCGCGAATCTGGGACGTGCAGGCCCGCCTGGAGGTCATCGCGGAGAGCACCACGCTCGAGTCCGACGACGAGTTGATCGACGAGGTGGTTGCGGCAGGGCGACGCCTGTTCGGCGATGGAGGCGTACAGCGGACCGCGCCGATGAACGCCAGCGACGACGCGACGATCTTCGCCCGGGAGGTTCAGAGGCGAGGGGGACTCGCCACCTATGTGATGGTCGGCGGCGCAAACCAGTACCCGCACCACCACCCCCGCTTCGATATCGACGAGGAGTGCCTGGTCCCGGCAGTTCGGTGGCTGGAGGAGATCATCCGTTCTCCGGAAGATCCGGATCCTGATGGCTGACCCTCGCCACCTGTGGAAGTTGTTGGGCTCGCTGGTCCTGCTGTTTGTGGTCGGACTGAACCTTCGCCTCACCCTCGCTGGCTTCACCCCGCTGATTCCCCTCGTGCAGGCCGAGTTGGACGCCTCGAACTCGAGCCTAGGCCTGGCAACGGGGGTTGCCGTGGTGATGTTCGGTGTGATGGCACTTCTCACTCCGTCGTTGGTGGCACGTTTCGGCCCGGACCGTGTCCTGTCGCTCGGGCTGCTGGCCATCTGCGTCGGCACGGGGATGCGGTTCCAGTGGATTCTGCCCGGGATGATCCTCATCGGCGCGGGTATCGGCCTGATGAACGTCGTCCTGCCAGCCATCGTCAAACGTGACTTCCCGTACCGGATGGCTCTCGCGACCGCCGTCTACACATCGGCGCTCAACGTGGGCTCAGCCGCCGCCGCGACCGGTGTCGTCCCGCTCAGCCAGGAGCTCGGCAGCTGGCGGACCGCAGCCGTGATCACCGGTGCTCCCGCACTCGTCGCATTGGCCGTCTGGCTCGTGTTTCGGCACCGCGCGGCACCACACCAGCGGCAGCCGATCCAGCTCGGCTCGCAGGTATGGGGCAGTGGGCTGGCCTGGCAGGTCACCGCATTCATGGCGCTGCAGTCTTTGCTGTACTACTTCGTGCTGGCGTGGTTGCCCACCATCTACATCGACGCGGGCCTGCCCGCGGCGCGCGCAGGCTTCGTCCTGGCGATCGCTCAGGTCGGCCAGCTCGTCGGCTGCATCGCCACGCCGCTGATCCTCAAGCACCGCACAGATCTGCGCGCGACCTGCAGCGTCTTTGCCGGCATCACGTTCTGCGCATTCCTTGCCTTTCTCACCATGCCGCTGGCGAACCCGTACGGCTTTGCGTTCCTGCTCGGCATTGGCCAGGGCGGAGCTCTCGTGTGTGCGTTGCTGCTGATCGGGCTGCGCTCGCCGGACGCCCGCACAGCGAGCAGCCTGTCCGGGATGGCGCAGAGTGTGGGCTATGTCGTCGCGGCGACCGGTCCTCCCCTGGCCGGTCTCGTCTTCGACCGGTCAGGGAGCTGGGACCTGCCGCTGGCAATGATGTGCGTCCTCTGCGGTGTCGAGGTCGTGGCCGGGTTGTCCGCCGGACGTGACCGAGCTGTCCCCTCAGTTCTCACCGGGAGGACGACAGCCCCACCGGACGACTCGCCGGATCGTCCATTCGAGCAGGAGGGATCAGCATGCTCGCGGCAGTAGTTCGTGACTATGACCTGGGTGTCCAGCTGGAGGAGATCGCGGATCCGGTACCGACCGGCGACGAAGTAGTCGTGGACATCAAGGGGGCGGGGATCTGCCACACCGATCTGCACCTGCTCCAGTGGCGCAACCGCGAGCTGCCACTGATCCTGGGCCACGAGGTCGCGGGGATCGCCGAGGGCTATGGCCCCGTGTTAGTGCACCAGTCGTGGGGCTGCGGTCGGTGCAGGCGCTGCGCGCACGGCGAGGAACAGCTCTGCGAGAACGTCACCGAAGCAGGGTTCGAGCGGCCCGGCGGGTACGCCGAGAAGATTCTGGTACCGCATCCGCGCTACCTGATCCCGCTCGGTGACCTCGATCCGCGTCGGGCCGCACCGCTGACCGATGCGGCCGCGACAAGTTTTCGAGCGGTACGTCGAGCCGCGCCCTGGCTACAGAGTGAACAGGACCACGTCGTCCTGGTGGGAGCAGGCGCCCTGGGCCAGTTCGCCATCCAATTCCTTCGGCTCCTGACCCCCGCACATGTGATCGCTGTGGACGTCTCCAGCCGGAAGCGCGACGAGGCACTCGCGCTCGGCGCGCACGAGGCAGTTAGCGCCGACGAACTCCACGGACGCCACGCCGAGGTGGTGCTCGACTTCGTCACCGAGGACGACACCCTGGCGCTTGGCGCTCAACTGATGGTGCCGCGCGGGATGATCATGCGAATCGGGTCCGGCAACGGTTCCTTGCCGTTCGGTCGCGGAGTTCTACCGCCAGAGGTCACCCTCATGTCCGCCCGCGGAGGCTCCATCGGTGACGTCACCGAGGTAGTGGCGCTGGCCCGCCAGGGCCGCCTGCGCTGGGACACCGAGCAGATCCCCCTCGCAGACGTCCTCACCGGACTGCGGCGGCTGGAAAAGGGAGATGTCCAAGGCCGGCTCATCCTGACACCGGGAGAGCGGGTATGAGCGAGGCACTTGCAAGCTTCAACGGGGTACGACTGAACGTGGCCGATGAAGGGCACGGCCCCACCATCGTTCTTCTGCATGGGTGGTCCTACGACCTCCACCTCTGGGACCACTTGAGTTCCCGGCTCCTGGAGGTGGGATGGC
>DXBY01000156.1 GCA_019116305.1 Candidatus Ruania gallistercoris
CATCTTCCAGTTCCCCGCCATCAGCGGGGTGCGAGTGATAGCCATCGGTCGTTACCTTTCCGTGCCGTGGGTGGTCAGTTCAGAACGTCGATACCGGGCAGCGTCTTGCCCTCGAGGAACTCCAGCGAAGCGCCACCGCCGGTGGAGATGTGGCTGAAGCCGTCCTCGTCGAAACCGAGGGTCCGCACCGCCGCAGCGGAGTCACCACCGCCGACGATGGTGAAGCCACCCGCGGAGGTCGCCTCGACCAACGCCTGAGCGACCGCCCTGGTGCCGTCGGCGAAGGCGTCGAACTCGAACACACCCATCGGGCCGTTCCAGACGACGGTCTTCGCCGCCCGGATGGCCTCGCCGAAGGCGCGTCCCGAATCCGGGCCGATGTCCAGGCCGATCTGGTCGGCAGGCATGTCCGCCGCCGGGACGACCGTCGCCGGGGAGTCGGCCTTGAACTCCGGGGCCACGACGATGTCGGTGGGCAGCACGATCTCTACGCCACGGTCGGCCGCCGTCTCCAGGTAGCCCTTGACGGTGTCGATCTGGTCCTCCTCGAGCAGCGAGCTGCCCACCCGGTAGCCCTGGGCGGCGAGGAAGGTGAACACCATGCCGCCACCGATGAGCAGCCGGTCGGCCTTGGTGAGCAAGTTGGCGATCACACCGAGCTTGTCGGAGACCTTCGACCCACCGAGCACCACCACGTACGGCCGCTCCGGGTCGACGGTGGCGCGGCGCAGCGCCTCGATCTCAGTCTGCACCAAGGCACCGACGGCGCAGGGCAGCTGCTGGGCGACGTCGAACACGCTCGCCTGCTTGCGGTGCACCACGCCGAACCCGTCGGAGACGAACACATCGGCCAGTCCGGCCAGGTCGGCGGCCAGCGCGGCGCGTTCGGCGTCGTCCTTGGCGGTCTCGCGAGGGTCGAAGCGAATGTTCTCCAGCAGCAGGACCGAGCCGTCCGCGAGCTCGGCAGCGGCGGCCTTGGCGCCGTCGCCGACCGTGTCCGGGGCGAGGGAGACCGGGGCGTCGAGCAGCTCACCGAGCCGGGTGGCCACCGGAGCCAGGGAGTAGGCCGGGTCCACAGTGCCCTTCGGCCGGCCCAGGTGCGCGGTGACGATCACCTTGGCACCGGCCTCGACCAGGCGGCGCAGTGTGGGCAGCGCGGCACGGATCCGGCCGTCGTCGGTGATCGTGCTGCCGTCCAGCGGGACGTTGAAGTCGGAGCGGACCAGGACTCGCTGGCCGCGCAGGTCGCCGAGATCGTCGATGGTCTTCATATGCAAGTCTTCCCTCGTTCTGGTGGTCGCGGAGGTGTGCTGGCTCTCAGGCGCGGTGGCCGGTGCGGACATGACTCGCGCCCGTGCGCACTGGCACACGGGCGCGAGTCATGCTTCAGCGATGGCTCAGAGCCGCTCGCCGACGTAGCTGGTGAGGTCGACCATCCGCTGGGCGAAGCCCCACTCGTTGTCGTACCAGGAGACGACCTTGACCTGGTCGCCGATCACCTTCGTCAGACCGGAGTCGAAGATGCTCGACGCCGGGTCGCCGGCGATGTCGGAGGAGACCAGCGGGTCCTCGGAGTAGACCAGGATGCCCTTGAGCGCGTCGGAAGCGGCTGCCTCCTTGACGGCGGCGTTCACTTCCTCGACGGTCACCTCACGCGAGGCGGTGAAGGTCAGGTCGGTGGCCGAACCGGTCGGCACCGGCACGCGCAGCGCGTACCCGTCCATCTTGCCGGCCAGCTGCGGCAGCACCAGGGAGACCGCCTTGGCGGCGCCGGTGGAGGTGGGGATGATGTTCAGGGCGGCCGCGCGGGCACGGCGCGGGTCCTTGTGCGGGCCGTCCTGCAGGTTCTGGTCCGCGGTGTAGGCGTGGATCGTGGTCATCAGGCCACGCACGATCCCGAACTTCTCGTCCATCACCTTGGCCAGCGGTGCCAGGCAGTTGGTGGTGCAGGAGGCGTTGGAGATGATGTGGTGGCTGGCCGGGTCGTAGTCGGTGTGGTTCACGCCGACCACGAACGTGGCATCCTCGTTCTTCGCCGGAGCGGAGATGATGACCTTCTTCGCGCCCGCATCGAGGTGTGCCTTCGCCTTGGTGGCGTCGGTGAAGATGCCGGTGGACTCGACCACGATGTCCGCGCCGATCTCGCCCCACGGCAGGTTCGCCGGGTCGCGCTCCTCGAACGCCTTGAAGGTCTGGTTGCCGACCGTGATCGAGGACCCGTCGTGGGAGACCTCCTGGTCGAGCTTGCCGAGGATCGAGTCGTACTTCAGCAGGTGGGCGAGCGAGGCGTTGTCGGTGAGGTCATTGACCCCCACCACCTCGATGTCGGCGCCGCTGGCGAGCACGGCGCGCAAGAAGTTCCGTCCGATACGGCCGAAGCCGTTGATTCCGACGCGGATGGTCACGTTTTCCTCCTGGCGCGCTCGGTGCGCGCATAGCGTCTGGGTTCAGGTTGCGCCGGTGGCGCGTATCCCACGGGATCCGGGGACTCGGTGGCACCGGCCGCCGGGTTCTCGGCGTGGGTGGTCACCGCAGGCACTACGGTACACCCGGCGGGCACCACGGTCAGTTCAGCAGCCGGTCAAGGGTGAGAGTGCTCACATGTCGAGCATGTCCTGGGTGAGGTTGCTCTCCGTGTCCGGGACGCCGAGCTCCAGCGCACGTTTGTCCGCCATCGCCAGCAGGCGCCGGATCCGCCCAGCGATCGCATCCTTGGTCAGCGGGGGTTCGGACATCTGCCCGAGCTCTTCCAGGCTGGCCTGCTTGTTCTCCAACCGCAACCGACCGGCCTGCTGCAGGTGCTCGGGCACGTCCTCGCCGAGCAGCTCGAAGGCCCGTTCCACCCGTGCCCCGGCGGCCACGGCAGCCTGTGCGGAGCGGCGCAGGTTCGCATCATCGAAGTTCGCCAACCGGTTCGCCGTGCCGCGCACCTCGCGGCGGATCCGCCGCTCCTCCCAAGCGATCACCGCATCGTGGGCACCCATCCGGGTGAGCAGTGCGCTGATCGCGTCCCCGTCGCGGATCACCACCCGGTCCACGCCTCGTACCTCCCGGGCCTTGGCCGGCACCCCGAGCCGGCGGGCCGCACCGACCAGCGCGAGCGCGGCCTCCGGTCCCGGGCAGGTCACCTCGAGGGCTGAGGACCGGCCGGGTTCGGTGAGCGATCCGCGAGAGAGGAATGCCCCGCGCCAGGCTGCCACCGCGTCCCCGGTGCTGGCGTTGACCACGTGCGGGGGAAGTCCGCGCACCGGCCGGCCGCGGGAGTCCAGCAGCCCGGTCTGCCGGGCCAGCGCCTCTCCACCGGCGACCACCCGGACGACATACCGGTTGCCGCGGCGCAGTGCGCCACCGGAGACCACGATCACCTCGCTGGTGTGTCCGTACACCTCACCGATCGCCTGCCGTAACCGCCGTGCGGCCACCCCGGTGTCCAGCTCGGCCTCCACGACGATCCGTCCGGAGATGATGTGCAGGCCCCCGGCGAACCGCAGCGTGGCGGCGACCTCGGCCTTGCGGGCGGACATCTTGTCCACGCGCAACCGGGCCAGCTCGTCCTTCACATCGGCGGTCAATGACATGAGCGCCATCCTGCCATTCATCCTGACCTCTCTCCGACGTCACCCAGGAAGCGATCGAACGCATCCGAGTACGCGGCGGCCAGCCGCAACCTGTCGTGCTGCGGCCTGCCGTCGCCCTCACTGACCTGACGCAAGAGTAACCGGGCGCCGAGTGCGCGAGCGCTCTGGGTCAGGTCGTCCAGGTCCTCGACCGAGGACGGGTCGGCGACCACCACGTCCAGGCGCAGGTCCGGTGCGTACTCGGTGAGCGAGCGGACATGGTCAGCGGCGCTGTACCCGGTGGTCTCCCCGTCCTGTGCCGAGAGGTTCAGGGTGAGGGCGCGGCGGGCGGGGGTCTCGTTCAAGGCGGTGGCGATCTCCGGCACCAGCAGGTGCGGCATGACCGAGGTGAACCACGACCCGGGGCCGAGGATCACCCAGTCGGCGGCCCGGATCGCCTCTACCGCCTCGGCGCACGCCGGCGGTTCGGACGGGATCAGCCGGACCCGTTCCACCCGTCCGGAGGTGACCGCCAGCCGGCTCTGTCCGCGCACCAGGGAACTGTTTGCACCGGGGCCATCGCCGTGCCGCACATCCGCCTCGATGTCCAGCGGGACCGACGCCATCGGCAGCACCCGGCCCTTTGCGCCGAGCAGCTCCCCGATCAGGTCCAGGCCGGCCACCGGGTCCTCGAGCAGCTCCCAGACAGTGGCGATCAGCAGGTTGCCCAGAGCGTGCCCGTCCAACGGCCCCGGGGAGCTGAACCGGTGCTGCAGCACGTCCCGCCACACGTGCCCCCAGTCCGAGGAGTCGCACAGCGCGGACAGGGCCATTCGCAGGTCCCCGGGCGGGAGCACACCGAGCTCTTGGCGCAGCCGGCCGGAGGAGCCGCCGTCGTCGGCCACGGTCACCACAGCAGTCACCTGGGCGGTGATGTGCCGCAGCGCGCCGAGGGTGGCGGCCAGGCCGTGCCCGCCCCCGAGTGCGACCACGCGCACCTGGTCCTCGCGCCGGTAGGCGCGCACCGGGGGCATGCCGATCCTCATTCGCGCCCCAGGTCGCGGTGCACGGTGCGCACGGTGCGGCCCTGCGCCCGCAGACGGGTAGCGATCGCCTCCGAGATCGCCACTGAGCGGTGCTTGCCGCCGGTGCAGCCGACGGCGATGGTCACGTACGGTTTCTGCTCCACCAGGTAACCGTCCAGCACCGGGTTGATCGCAGCGACATACCGGTCGATGAAGTCCTCGGCGCCCTGCAGGCCAAGCACGTAGTCCCGCACCGGTTCGTCCTTCCCGGTCAGGTGCCGCAGCTCGGTCACCCAGTACGGGTTCTTCAGGAACCGCACGTCCACCACGTGGTCGGCATCCAGCGGCAGGCCGTACTTGAAGCCGAAAGACACGGTGGTGATCCGGAGCTTGGTCTCGGTCTCGGTCGCCACCACCTCCCGGACGGCGCGGGCCAGGTCATGCACCGACAGGTCACTGGTGTCGATGGTCACGTCGGCACGAGAGCGCAGGTGCGCGAGGAGTCGTCGCTCCTCAGCGATCCCGTCGAGCATGCGACCGTCCCCCTGCAGCGGGTGCGGCCGGCGGACCTGCTCGAACCGGCGCACCAGCGCCTCGTCCGAGGCGTCCAGGAAGACGATCCGGTAGTCCAGCCGGGCGCTGCGCAGATCGGCGAGCACCTGCACCAGGTCGGCGAAGAACTCCCGGGAGCGCACATCCACCACCGCAGCCAGCCGGCGCACACCGCCGTCGGTCTGGGTCATCATCCCGGCTAGGGCGAGCAGCATCCGCGGTGGCAGGTTGTCCACCACGTACCACTCCAGGTCCTCCAGCACGGCGGCGGTACGGCTCCGGCCGGCACCGGACATCCCGGTGATGATGAGCACCTCGGGGCGGTCGTCCGCCGGCGGCGGCGCAGTCTCGTCAAGCAGCGGGATCCCCTGCGGGACAGTCGGTGGCGGCTCGGGCCGGCTCTCCTCGCTCATGGGATCAGGATGGCACGTCCGATGCATCCTGCGCGCTGGATACGCCTCCTCGGCCGGCACCGGAGGAGGCCCGGAGCGCTGTGCTGATGGTGGCGGCCAACGCCGGTCCGATCCCGGGCACAGTCGCGATGTCGGCCACCTCCGCCTCGGTCAGCGCCCGCACCGAGCCGAACTGTCGCAGCAGGGCTGCCTGCCGCTTCGGGCCGAGCCCGGGTACTGCGTCCAGGGCGGAGCGCGTCATCCCCTTCCCCCGCCGCTTGCGGTGGTGGGTGATCGCGAACCGGTGCGCCTCGTCCCGCAGTCGCTGCAGCAGGAACAGCCCGTCGCTGGTGCGGGGCAGCACCACCGGGAACTCCTCCCCGGGCAGCCACACCTCCTCCAACCGCTTGGCCAGGCCGATCACGGCCACATCCGTGATGCCCAGCTCCCCCAGCGCCAGGTGAGCCGCCGCGACCTGGGGAGCTCCGCCGTCGACCACCACCAGCTGCGGCGGATAGGCGAACCGGCGCTTCTGTGCCACGGCAGTGCTCACCGCACCGCCAGCCACCTGTTCCCCGTCCTCAGCGGCGTCCACGTCGCCGACGTCCGCCCCCTGCTGTTCGGCCAGGTAACGGCGGAACCGGCGGGTGAGCACTTCGTTCATCGCCTCGGTGTCGTCCCGGGCGCCGGTACCGTCCGCACCGCGGACCACGAAGTGCCGGTACTCGCTCTTGCGCGGCAGCCCGTCCTCGAACACCACCATCGAGCCGACCTGCTCCGAGCCCTGGGTGTGGGAGATGTCGTAGCACTCGATCCGCAACGGGGACTCGGCCAGGCCCAGGTACTCGGTCAGCTCAGCGAGGGCCTGGGACCGGGCGGTCAGGTCCCCCGCCCGCCGGGTCTTGTGCAGTGCGAGCGCGTGTTCGGCGTTCTGCCGCACGGTCTGGGCCAGGGCCCGCTTGTCCCCGCGCTGGGCCACGTGGATGTGCACCCCCGCACCGCGGATGCCGCGCAACCAGGCCGTCACCTGCTCCAGGTTCGCCGGCAGCACCGGCACGATGATCTCCCGCGGCACCGAGTGCGCGGCGCCCTCACCGCTGTCCAGGTCACCGTAGACCTGCTCCAGCAGTCGCTCCACCAGCTCCGCCTCGGTGACGTCCTCCACCCGTTCGGTCACCCAGCCGCGCTGGCCGCGGATCCGCCCACCGCGCACGTGGAACACCTGCATCGAGGCCTCCAGCTCGTCCGCGGCCATGGCGAACACGTCCGCGTTCGTGCCGTCCGGCAGGACCACGGCGTTCTTCTCCACCACCTTGGTCAGAGCCGCCAGGTCATCGCGCAGCCGGGCGGCGCGCTCAAAGTCCAGCTCGGCGGAGGCCTGCTTCATCTCCTGCTCCAGCCGGCGCACGTACGGGCCGGTCTGGCCGGCCATGAAGTCGCAGAACTCCTCGGCCAGGTCCCGGTGGTCGGCCATGCTGATCCGTTCCACACACGGGGCGGAGCACTTGTCGATGTAGCCGAGCAGACACGGGCGCCCGGTTTGCTGAGCGCGTTTGTACACCCCCTTCGAGCAGGACCGGATCGGGAACACCCGGAGCAGCAGGTCGACGGTCTCCCGGATGGCCCAGGCGTGCGAGTACGGTCCGAAGTAGCGGTTGCCCTTGCGCTTGGCGCCGCGGGTGACCAGGACGCGTGGCACGTCCTCGCTCATCGTCACCGCGAGGTAGGGGTAGGACTTGTCGTCGGTGTACTTGACGTTGAACCGCGGGTCGTACTGCTTGATCCAGGAGTACTCCAGGGCGAGCGAGGCCACCTCGGTGTCCACGACGGTCCACTCCACGCTCGCCGCCGTGGTGACCATCTGCTGGGTGCGCGGGTGCAGCCCGGACACGTTCTGGAAGTAGTTGCTCAGTCGGGCGCGCAGGTTCTTCGCCTTGCCCACGTAGATGACCCGGCCGTGGCTGTCCCGGAACCGGTACACCCCGGGCCCGGTGGGGATCTCCCCCGGCCGGGGGCGGTAGGTGGAGGGGTCGGCCATGCCCTCCAGCCTAGTTCGGGTTAACGTGTCTGCATGGGACCCCTGCACTCGTACTCAGTCGTCGTGGACTGGTCCGGAGCCGGTGAGCGCGGCACCGAGTCCTACACCTCCTACGGGCGGGACCACGTGGTCCGGATCGAGGGAAAACCGCCGCTGCCCGGTTCGGCCGATGCCGCGTTCCGTGGCGATGAGGACCGGTACTCCCCCGAGGACCTGTTCGTGGCGGCGCTGGCGCAGTGCCACATGCTCTGGTTCCTGCACAAGGCCGCCACCCGTGGTGTGGTGGTCACCGGGTACACCGATCGCGCCTCGGGCACGATGCGGGTGGAGACCGCCGGTGCCGGGCAGTTCACCGATGTGGTGCTGCACCCGCGGGTGACGGTGGCCGAGCCCGTGGACGAGGCGGTGATCGCCGATCTGCACCAGCAGGCGCACGACCACTGTTTCATCGCCCGGTCGGTGAACTTCCCGGTGCGGCACTCCCCGCTGGCCACCGAGGTGGCCGCGCGGGCGTAGGCGGACCGGTCAGGCTGTGGCCGCAGACTTCTGCCGCCGCTCCTTGCCCTTCGCCGCTGCCGCCTTGCGCCGCGCGGAGCGCGCCTTCGGTCGGGCCAGTGCGGCCACGGTGGTGACCGGGCGCAGGTCCGCCTGGGCGTCGGTGCCGAGGATCTCGGCGAGGAAGTGCCCCGTGTGCGAGGCCTCCACCTTGGCCAGATCCTCCGGCGTGCCCTCGGCCACCACCAGACCGCCACCGGAGCCACCCTCCGGTCCCATGTCGATCACCCAGTCGGCGTTCTTGATCACGTCCAGGTTGTGCTCGATCACGATCACCGTGTTGCCCTTCTCCACCAGCCCCTGGAGCACGTCCATCAGCTTGCGGATGTCGTCGAAGTGCAACCCGGTGGTCGGCTCGTCCAGCACGTACACGGTGCGCCCGGTGGACCGCTTCTGCAGCTCCGAGGCCAGCTTCACCCGCTGTGCCTCACCACCGGAGAGCGTCGGCGCCGGCTGACCGAGCCGCACGTAGCCGAGACCGACGTCCACCAGGGTGCGCAGGTGCCGCGCGATCGCCGGGACCGCGGCGAAGAACTCCGCCGCCTCGGCGATCGGCATGTCCAGCACCTCGGCCACAGTCTTGCCCTTGTAGTGCACCTCGAGGGTCTCCCGGTTGTACCGGGCCCCGTGGCACACCTCACAGAGCACGTACACGTCCGGCAGGAAGTTCATCTCGATCTTCAACGTGCCATCCCCGTGACAGGCCTCGCACCGACCGCCCTTGACGTTGAAGGAGAACCGGCCCGGGGTGTACCCGCGGACCTTCGCCTCGGTGGTCTCGGCGAACAGCTTGCGCATCCGATCCCAGACACCGGTGTACGTGGCCGGGTTCGAACGCGGGGTGCGCCCGATCGGGCTCTGGTCCACGTGCACCACCTTGTCCAGCTCGTCCAGACCGGTGACCCGCTGGTGCCGACCGGGTACGTGCTTGGCCCCGTTCAGCTCGTTCGCCAGCACGTTGTACAGAATGGCGTTCACCAGGGTCGACTTGCCGGATCCGGACACACCGGTCACCGCCGTGAAGGTGCCGAGGGGGAACGACACGTCAATGCTCCGCAGGTTGTTCTCCCTGGCACCCTGCACAGTGACCCACCGGGCGGGATCGGGCTCCCGGCGCTGGCCCGGCAGGGGGATGCGGCGCCGACCGTCCAGGTAGGCACCGGTGATCGAATCCGCCGCCTCGAGCAGTCCGGCGTAGTCCCCGGAGTGCACGATGTGCCCGCCCTGCTCCCCGGCTCCTGGCCCGATGTCCACGACCCAGTCCGCAGCGCGAATCGTGTCCTCGTCGTGCTCGACGACGATCAGCGTGTTGCCCAGGTCCCGCAACCGGGTCAGGGTGTCGATCAGGCGGCGGTTGTCCCGCTGGTGCAGGCCGATGCTCGGCTCGTCCAGGACGTAGAGCACGCCCACCAGACCGGAACCGATCTGGGTCGCGAGCCGGATCCGCTGGGCCTCGCCACCGGAGAGCGTGGCCGCCGGGCGGGACATGCTCAAGTAGTCCAGGCCGACGTCGAGCAGGAAGCCGAGCCGGGCGTGGATCTCCTTGAGCACCTGGCCGGCGATCGCCGCCTCCCGCTCGCCCAGCTGCAGGCCGTCGAGGAAGGACTTCGACTCCCGGATGGACAGGTCGCACACCTGCGCGATCGACTTGCCACCCACTGTCACCGCGAGGACCTCGGGCTTGAGCCTGGCCCCCTGGCAGACCGGGCACGGCACCTCGCGCATGTACTCCTCGTACTTGTCGCGGGACCAGTCCGACTCGGTCTCGGTGTGCCGGCGCTGCAGGAAGGCGATCGCTCCCTCGAAGCCGGTGGAGTAGGACCGCTCCCGCCCCCACCGGTTCCGGTACCGCACATGCACCTTGTGGTCCTTGCCGTAGAGCACCGCCTCCTTGGCACGTTTGGGCAGCGCACGCCAGGGCACGTCCACGGAGAAGCCGAGATCGTCCCCGAGCGCGGTCAGGATCCGGTCGAAGTACTGCGAGCTGCCGCTCGCCCAGGGCGCCACGGCGCCCTCGGCCAGGCTGAGCTCCTCGTCCGGCACCACCAGCGCGGGGTCCACCTCCAGGCGGGTGCCGATCCCGGTGCACTCCGGGCATGCGCCATAGGGGGCGTTGAAGGAGAACGTCCGCGGCTCCATCTCCTCCAGGGTGAGCGGGTGGTCGTTCGGGCAGGCCCGGTTCTGCGAGAACCGGGCCTGCCGCTCCGGGTCATCAGCGTCGAGATCGACGAAGTCAGCAATCACCAGACCCTCGGCCAGGCCGAGCGCTGTCTCCACCGAGTCGGTGAGCCGCTGCCGGATGTTCTCCCGGATCACCAGCCGGTCGATCACCACGTCGATGGTGTGCTTGAGCTTCTTCTCCAGCGTCGGCGGCTCGGCGAGCTGGATCAGCTCACCGTCCACCACCGCACGCGCGAACCCGCGCGACTGCAGATCACGGAACAGCTCGGAGTACTCCCCCTTGCGCCCCCGGACCACCGGAGCGAGCACCTGGAACCGGGTGCCCTCGGGCATCTCCCGGAGCCGGTCGACAATCTGCTGCGGGCTCTGCGCCACGATCTGCTCCCCGCACACCGGGCAGTGCTGGGTACCGGCGCGGGAGAACAGCAGCCGCAGGTAGTCGTAGACCTCAGTGATGGTGCCCACCGTCGAGCGCGGGTTGCGGTTCGTGGACTTCTGGTCGATCGAGACCGCCGGGGACAGACCCTCGATGAAGTCCACATCCGGTTTGTCCATCTGGCCGAGGAACTGCCGTGCGTAGGCGGAGAGCGACTCCACATACCGGCGCTGGCCCTCGGCGAAGATCGTGTCGAACGCCAGCGAGGACTTCCCGGAGCCGGACAGGCCGGTGAAGACGATCAGCCGGTCCCGGGGAAGCTCGAGATCGACGTTCTGCAGATTGTGCTCGCGCGCACCGCGAACGAGGAGGGAGTCACTCACGGATGCCATGGTAGGACGACCCACCGACATAGTACAACCGTTCGAGGTGGGTGTTCGGTCACACCGGGCGTTGTCGGTGCCCCGTGAGAGGGTTCCGACATGGATCAACGCCTCAGTCTGGTCACCCTCGTGGTCGAGAACCTCGACCGCGCCCGCTCGTTCTACAGCACCGGCCTGGGCTGGTCGGCCGAGGTGGATGTGCCCGGGGAGGTGCTGATGGTCCAGGTGGGTGAGCACCTGCTGCTCTCCCTCTGGCAGCGCGAGCATGCCGAAGCCGAGATCGGCCCGGTGACTCGCGGCGGCACCCCACCGGTCACCCTGGCACACAACCTCGCCACCGCCGAGGAGGTGGACGCCGTACTGGCGCAGGCACGGGCAGCCGGCGCCGTCGCGGAGCCCGCCACCTGGCGCTCCTGGGGCGGCTACTCGGGCTACTTCACCGATCCGGACGGGTTCCGCTGGGAGATTGCTGTGAACCCGACGCCCCTGGGTGAGAGCCTGCTGCCATGACGACCACCGAGATTCCCGGACCTACCCCGATCGTCCCCGGACACGTACAGCGTGGCGGACCCACCGCCGTCTGGCGTACGCCGAACGCCGAGGTGCACAAGGCGAGCGTGTCCGCAATGGACAACAACGCCTACCTGATCGTGGACCTGCGCACGGGCGACCACCTGCTCATCGATGCGGCCGACGATGCGCCGGCGCTGCAGGCGTTGCTGGCAGCCGAGTCCGCCAGCGGTGACCTGGTGGGCGTGCTCACCACGCACCGCCATCCGGACCATCACGGCGCCCTGGCCGAGATCGCCGCCGACACCGGCGCCCCAGTGCTGGCCGGCGCCCCGGATGCCGACCAGCTGCCGGTCGAGGTCGACCGGATGCTCGCCCACGGGGATGCCCTCACCGTGGGTGCGCTGCGTCTCGCGGTGGTCGCGCTGCGTGGGCACACGCCCGGTTCCGTGGCTCTGGTTCTTGCCGACGACGGCGCCCCGCCCCTGGTCTTCACCGGTGACAGTCTGTTCCCGGGTGGGGTGGGCAAGACCACCTCGGAGGAGAACTTCCGGCAGCTGCTCGCCGACGTCACCGAGCGACTGTTCGCGGTCTACTCCGACGAGGCGGTGGTACTGCCCGGGCATGGGGACAACACCACGCTCGGTGAGCAGCGTCCGCAGCTGCCCGAGTGGCGGTCACGGGGCTGGTGAACCGCCGGCCGCAGGTAGTCTCCGGCCATGAGCGCTTTTGCCGTCGAGTACACCTATGACCCGGACCGCGGTGAGGACATGGACCGGATCCGCCCCGGCCACCGGGCGTTCCTCCGTAGCCTGCTGGAGCAGGGTCGGCTCCTCGCCTCCGGCCCCTGGGTGGGCGAGGAACCGGGCGCGCTGCTGCTGGTCCTGGCCGAGGATGAAGCCGCCGTCGAGCAGCTGCTCGACGCCGACCCGTTCCAGCAGGCCGGGCTGATCACCGGGCGCCGCGTGCGCGGCTGGAACCCGGTGATCGGCCCGTTCGCGCCGGACGCCGCCTAGTTCTCGATCCGATCGGCCTCGCTCGCCTCGCTCGCCTCCGGGGCGTCCGCCTTGTTCCGGCCGACCAGCAACGAGGCCACGGTAGTGACGGTGAGGATGCCGACGATCACCCCGAGGGAGACCCACGTCGACGGCTCCGGGATCGCCAGCCACGGCTCGCCGCCGTTGATGAAGCTGAGCTCGTTCGTGTGCAGCGCGTGAATCACCAGCTTGGCGCCGATGAAGCCGAGGATCGCGGCCAGGCCGTAATTGAGGTAGATGAGGCGGTCCAGCAGACCGTCGATGAGGAAGTACAGCTGCAGCAGACCCAGCAGGGAGAAGGCGTTCGCGGCGAAGACCAGGAACGGTTCCTGGGTCAGTCCGAAGATCGCCGGGATGGAGTCGACCGCGAACAGCACGTCCGCAGCGCCGATGGCCACGATCACCACCATCATCGGCGTCACGTGCCAGCGACCCTCGTGCTTGTGCAGCAGTTTGTCGCCGTGGTAACCGTCAGTGGTCGGGAAGATTCGCCGCACCACGCGGACCGCACCGGGTTCCTTGCTGTCTTCCTCATCGTCGTTGCTCTTCAGCTGGGTGACCGCGGTGTAGAGCAGGAAGGCGCCGAAGATGTAGAAGATCCAGGACAGGTTCGCCACCATCGCCGCGCCGACGAAGATGAACGCGGTCCGCAGTGCCAGCGCGATGATGATGCCGATGAGCAGCACCTTCTGCTGGTACTCGCGGGGAACCCGGAAGCTGGTGAAGATCAGCACGAACACGAACAGGTTGTCCACCGACAGCGACTTCTCGGTGACATACCCGGAGTAGTACTGGATCGCGAAGTCGCCGCCCCACTCCCAGAGCACGAACAGCCCGAACAGCAGGGCGATCAGGACGTAGCCGAGCGACCACAGCCCGGCTTCCTTCAGGGTGGGCGCATGCGGTTTACGCGCATGGCCGAAGAAGTCGATCGCGAGCATGATCACGATTGCCCCGACCGTCGCGACCCAGACCCAGGGCTGGACATCCATCAAGAAACCTCCGGTGAGTTGATCTGACACCGGAGGTCTCCCCCACCCGATAACCGGGCCGTTGGCACCGAGTCGACCGCACGGGCGACTGTGATGACGACACCAACGCTTATGGGGTACTCCCCTCCACGAACAGGGAGTCTACCGGTCCCGCGCCGAAGAGGCTACGGACTGTGGTGCGAGTCGCTTTCGACCGAGGGTGAGGGAGGTCACTGTCGTGACCACCAGGATGCCGACGATCACCAGCAGGGACACCACGGTGGTCGGCTCTGGGATCACTGTCCACGGCTGCCCGCCGTTGATGAAGCTCCGGTCGTTGGTGTGCAGCGCGTGCAGTACCAGCTTGGCTCCGATGAACGCCAGGATGGCAGCCAGCCCGTAGTTCAGGTACACCAGCCGGTCCAGCAGGCCGTCGATCACGAAGAACAGCTGCCGCAGCCCCATCAGCGAGAACGCGTTCGCGGCGAAGATCAGGTAGACCTCCTCGGTGAGGCCGAAGATCGCCGGGATGGAGTCGACCGCGAACAGCAGGTCGGCGCTGCCGATCGCGATCATCACGATCAGCAGCGGCGTGATGTGCCGCTTGCCGTCGATCAGGGTGGTCAGCCTGCCCTCGACGTAGTCCTCCGTGGTCGGGAACACGCGGCGGGTGAGCCGCAGCACGACGTTCTCCTTGTACTCCTCCTCGTCGTCGCTCGTCAGCTGGCTGATCGCGGTGTAGATGAGGAAGGCGCCGAAGATGTAGAACACCCAGGAGAAGTTGCTCACCACCGTGGCGCCGAGCAGGATGAACACGGTGCGCAGCGCCAGAGCGATGATGATCCCCACCAGGAGCACCTTCTGCTGGTACTTCCGCGGCACCCGGAAGCTGGACATGATCAGCACGAACACGAACAGGTTGTCCACCGAGAGAGACTCCTCGGTGATGTACCCGGAGTAGTACTGCACCGCGTAACCGCTGCCCCACTGCCAGAGCACGAACAGCCCGAACAACAGCGCCACGCTGATGTAGCACGCCGACCAGATCGAGGCTTCCTTCAGGCTGGGTGCGTGCGCCTTGCGGACATGGCCGAAGAAGTCGATCGCCAGCATCACGGCGATCACCGTGATCAGCGCAGCCCAGGCCCAGGGTTCCACCTGCATTCATTACCTCCGGTGAGTACGTCGAGCACCGGAGGTCTCCCCCGCCCGTCATCGGGTCAATGGCACCGAGTCCGCGCTGAGGCGGGCCGTGGTGACGACACCATCGCTTGTGGGGTACTCCCCTCCACCGCGATGAGTCTAGACCTCCGGCTCCGACTCTGATTCCACAGCGGGCGCGGGAACGGCGGCGGCGAGACCGGCGCCGACCACGGCGAGCACTCCGGCGGCACCGCGGTGCAGCAGGCTGGGCGCGGGCAGCCGGTCGGTCATCTCCTCGTACTCCGCACGCACCCCGGCACCGGGGGCAGCGCTCAGGTGGCTGACCAGCATCGCCACCAGGAGGTTGATCGCGAACGCCGGGAGCAGTTCGTGCAACGTCTCCTCCAGGCCGGTCCGGGCCCACACGATCATCACGACGGCGCCGCTCACCAGGCCGGCCAGTGCGCCGTGGGCGGTCAGTCGCCGCCAGAACAGGCTGAGCAGCACCAGAGGCGCGAACGTCGCTCCGAACCCGGCCCAGGCGAACGCGACCAGGTCGAGCGCTCCGCTCTCCCCGCGCCGGGCGAGAAGCAGTGCTGCCACTGCGACCAGGAGCACCGCCAACCGGGCCAGCGTCACGTGCTGCCGCCGCGGTTGCGTACTGCGGACCAGCAGCCGGTACAGGTCCTCCACCAGGGCCGAGGAGCACAGCAACAGCTGGCTGGCCACGGTGCTCATGATCGCGGCGAGCACCACCATGAGCAGCAGAGCGCCGACGAACGGCGAGAACAGCAGCTCTGCCAGGCGGGGATAGGCATCCTCCGGCCGGTTCAGCGGCCGCCAGCTCAGTTCGAAGTAGGCCACCGTGGCCAGCCCCACCACGATCGCGGCCCCCGTGCTCACCAGCAGCCAGACGACGAGCACCCGGCGCCCGGACCGAGCCGCACGGGGCGTGCGCAGTGCCATCATCCGCACCAGCGCCTGTGGCTGGCCCAGGTAGCCCAGCGCCCAGGCGAGCGCCGTGACCAGGCCGGCGCCCACGCCACCGGCAAGCAGCGAGGTCGCCTCGGGTGTGACCGACTCGACCACCGCCCGGGTGGCGTCCCAGCCGCCGAGGTCGCGCACTGCGGTCACCGCCACCAGCACGAGCCCACCGGCGATCAGCACCGCCTGCAGCACATGGGCGTTCGCCACGCCGCGGAAGCCTCCGAACAGCACGTACACCGTCGTCACGCCCCCGACCACGGCCAACCCGACCAGTTCGCTGGTGCCGAACGCCGAGGCGAAGAACAGTCCGCCGGCCCGGATCCCGGCAGCCAGGTAGACGGTGAGGAGCACCAGGATCAGCACCGCGGAGAGGATCCGCAGGAGGTGGGAGGAGTCGCGGGTGCGGCGCTCCAGGAACGTCGGCAGGGTGAGTGACTCACCGGCCACGCGTGCGTAGCTGCGCAACCGCGGAGCGAGGAACGTCCAGGCCAGCAGCGCCCCGGCGATCAGCCCGACCGGGATCCAGGCGGCGCGCATCCCGGTGCTGTAGGCCGCAGCCGGCAGCAGGAGCACCAGCCACCAGGAGGCATCAGCGGCGCCGGCGCTCAGCCCCGCCTGACCGCCGCGCAACCGCCCCTCACCGAGCAGGAAGCCCGGAAGGGTGCGGCTGCGCTCGTTCCCGGAGTAGCCGAGGGCGAGCATGCCGACGAGGAAGAGGGCGATGGCCATCCACTGCAGGGTCTCCGCGCTCATCCGGACATCATGCCGTGCCCGGACCATCGACGCGCACGCGTCCACGCGGGCACGGCCACTGCGTACGGGGCCACCAGTGCCTCACCG
>DXBY01000157.1 GCA_019116305.1 Candidatus Ruania gallistercoris
AGGTGAGGAGCAGCTGGAACTGGGCGTCACGCCGTCGAGCGACTACTGGTACCTGGCGCTGAACGAGACGCACGAACCCTGGGACGACGTACGCGCCCGGCAAGCGATCGCCTACGCGATCGACCGGGAGGCGATCATCCAGGCCGTCTCCTACGGCAACGCCGCCGCGAACCAGCTCGCCATCCCGGAGCAGAGCATCTGGTACACCGAGTACAACACCTACAGCCAGGACCTGGACAAGGCGCAGGAGCTGCTGGACGAGGCCGGCGTGACCGGCGGCGCGATCGACTTCATGGCCACCACCGAGTACCCGGAGACGGTCACCGCCGCGCAGATCATCGCCTCGAACCTGGAGCCGCTCGGCATCACCGTGGAGATCCGGCAACCGGACTTCTCCACCTGGCTGGACGAGCAGAACTCCGGCAACTTCGACCTGCTGATGATGGGCTGGCTGGGCAACATCGACCCGGACGACTTCTACTACAACCAGCACCACAGCGAGGGCACCTCCAACGCCCAGGGCTACTCCAACCCCGAGGTGGACCAGCTGCTGGAGGCCGCCCGCACCGAGACCGACCAGGACGCCCGCTACGACGTCTACGCCGAGGCGGCCACGATCATCGCCGACGAGGCCAGCTACATCTATCTGTACAACCCGTCGGTGATCCAGGCGTGGACCCCGGCCCTGGCGAACTACACGGTGATGCCGGACCGGGCGATCCGGTTCCGGGACGTGCAGCTCACGGAGGGCTGAGGTGCGGGGATCGCCACGCGCCCTGCTGGTCTTCCTCGGCCGGCGCCTGGTCTACTCCGCGGTGGTGCTGCTCGGGGTGATGGTGGTGACCTTCGCCATCGTGCAGCTGGTGCCCGGGGACCCGATCCGCCTTGCGCTGGGCACCCGGTACACCCCGGAGGCCTACCAGGCGTTGCTGGAGGCGAGCGGGCTGGACCGGCCGCTGCCGGAACAGTTCTTCTCCTACATCGCCGGTGCGCTCACCGGGGACCTGGGGGTGAGCTTCCGCTCCGGGCAGCCGGTGACCGTGCTGCTGATCGAACGTCTGCCGGCCACCGTGTCCCTGGCGGTGGTGGGCATCGGGCTCGCGCTGCTGATCGCCCTGCCCGCCGGGATCTGGGCCGGGCTGCGGGAGGGGCGCCTGGCGGACGGGATCGTGCGGGTGACCAGCCAGTTCGGGGTGTCCGTCCCGGACTTCTGGATGGGGCTGCTGCTGATCACGCTGTTCTCCGGGATGCTCGGCTGGCTGCCGTCCTCGGGATACTCCCCGCTGGCCGAAGATCCGGACGGGTGGGCCCGGCAGGTGGTGCTGCCGGCGCTGACCGTGGGCCTGGTGGCCGCCGCGATCCTCACCCGGTACGTGCGCGCCGCGGTGCTGGAGGTCGCGCACAGCGGGTTTGTGCGCACCGCGCGGTCGAAGGGGCTGAGCCCGAAGGTGGTGACGACGCGGCACGTGGTGCGCAACGCGTTGGTGCCGGTGCTGACCATCGTGGGTATCCAGCTGGCCACGATCGCCTCCGGGGTGATCGTGGTGGAGGTGGTGTTCGCCTGGCCCGGGCTGGGCCGGCTGGTGTATGAGTCGGTGGCCGCCCGCGACTACGCGATGATCCAGGGGGCGGTGCTGCTGATCGCGGCGATGTTCCTGTTGATCAACCTGATCGTGGATGTCTGTTACGCGCTCGTCGATCCGAGGATCCGGCTGTCATGAACGAAGAACACCAGCCGACGACGGCGCCCGGCGGGGTGGCGCAGGCTCGCCCGCCCGGGGCGGATGGCCCCGTAGGCCTTCCGGGTGCCGCGGGGGAGAAGCGGGTCGGCTCGCTCCGCCTCCTCGCCGCCAGCCCGGTCACCGTGGCTGCCGCCGTGGTGCTCGTGGTGGTGGTGATCGTGGCGCTGACCGCGCAGTGGATCGCCCCGTACGGGATCAATGACGTGGACGTGGCCCGGGCACTGCAGGGCCCGAGCGGGGCGCACCCGCTGGGCACCGACGACCTGGGCCGGGACATCCTCTCCCGGGTGATGATCGCTGCGGGCACCTCGCTGCAGGTGGCGCTGGTCTCGGTGGCGTTCGCATTCTGCGTGGGGGTGCCGATCGGGATCGTCTCCGGATACGTGGGCGGCTGGCTGGACACCGTGCTGATGCGGATCGTGGACGTGATGTTCGCCTTCCCGGTGCTGCTGCTGGCGCTCGCGATCGTGGCCATCCTGCAACCGGGGCTGGCGACGACGATGCTCGCCATCGGGATCGTGTTCACCCCGATCTTCGCCCGGGTGGCGCGGGCGTCGACTTTGTCGGTACGGGTGGAGCCGTACGTGCAGGTGGCGCAGACGATGGGCACTCCCGGTGGGCGGATCCTGGTGCGGCACGTGCTGCCGAACATCACCGGACCGCTGATCGTGCAGACCTCGCTCTCGCTGGCGTTCGCGATCCTGTCCGAGGCGGCGCTCTCGTTCCTGGGGTTGGGCATTCAGCCGCCGGACCCGAGCTGGGGCGGGATGCTCTTCGACGCCCAGGGATTCGTCTCCCAGGCGTGGTGGATGAGCGTGTTCCCCGGGCTGGCGATCTTCGTGACCGTGCTCGCCTGCAACCTGCTCGGTGACGGGTTGCGGGACGTGCTCGACCCCAAGCACCGGACCCGGATGGAGGCGAGGCAGCGATGAGTGATGCTCTGGGCGCGCGGAGCGCTTCCGCGGAAGCGGTGTTCGAGGTCCGCGACCTGCACGTGGCGATCGGCAGGAACGAGATCGTGCGCGGGGTGGACCTGTCGCTGCAGCGTGGCGGCACGCTGGGCATCGTGGGGGAGTCCGGGTCGGGCAAGTCGATGACCGTGCTCGCGGCCACCGGGCTGCTCGATGCGCCCGGAGCGCGGGTCTCCGGTTCGGCGCTGGTGCGCGATGACCGGCTCGGCGTGCAGCAGCTGGTGGGCGCGAGCCCGAAGGCGCTGCGGAAGGTGCACGGCGACGCGATCGGGTTCGTCTTCCAGGACCCGTCCACGTCGCTGAACCCGTTGCTCACGCTGGAGCGGCAGATCACCGAGTCCCTGGAGGCGCACCGGGGAATGACGAGACGTACGGCGCGCACGCGTGCGCTGGAACTGCTCACCGCCGTCGGGCTTCCGGACCCGGAGTTGCGCCTGGACGCCTACCCGCACCAGCTCTCCGGCGGGCAGCGGCAGCGGGTGATGATCGCGATCGCGCTGGCGTGTGACCCGGCGCTGCTCATCGCGGACGAGCCGACCACGGCGCTGGACGTGACCACGCAGGTGCAGATCCTCGCCCTGGTGCGCGATCTGCAGGAACAGCGCGGCACGGCCGTGGTGTGGATCAGCCACGACCTGGGCGTGATCGGGCA
>DXBY01000158.1 GCA_019116305.1 Candidatus Ruania gallistercoris
CTCCAGTGTGCGTACATGCTTCATGAACGAGGGCAGCGTCATGGCGAACGAGCTGGCCAGCTCGCTGACGCTGCACGGCCCGCGTCCGAGCCTGCGGACCACGGCACGCCGGGTGGGATCAGCCAGCGCGATAAAGACCCGGTCCAGCTCCGCCGAATGCTTAGCCATATGGCACAGTATTGCCGCTCGGAATACTTAGCGCAAGGGATAAGTATTCAGCGGTCAGCTCCGCCGATAGACCAGTGCGAACCCGTCCCAGCCCTTGACACCGACGGTCTGCAGGGCGGTGGCGTCCAGGCGGGGGTCCTCAGCGATCGCCCGAAGCGCGGTGCGCACCCCCACGGCATCGGGAGCGTCCGTGGCCGGATCGGCGACCCGCCCCTGCCGGGTGACGTTGTCCAGCACGATCACGCTGCCGGGCCGGGTGAGCGCCAGTGCCGCCTCCAGGTAAGCGGGGTTGTTCGGCTTGTCCGCGTCGATGAACACCAGGTCGAACGGGTCACCGGCCTCGGCCACCAGCCGCGCCGCGGTCTCGGTGGCCGGCCCGACCCGCACCTCCACCCGGTCGCCGACCCCGGCCGCAGCGAGGTTCTCCCGCGCCACCGCGGCGTTCTGCTCCTGCAGCTCCAGGCTCACCACCCGCCCGCCGGGACCCACGGCACGAGCCAGCCAGAGCGTGCTGTACCCGGCCAGCGTGCCGAACTCCAGTGCGCGGCGGGCGCCGATCATCTCGGCGATCAGGGCGAGCAGCTTGCCCTGCGGTGGGGAGACGGCGATCCCCGGCGCGGTCGTGCGCAGGTCACCCGCCGCAGTCTCGGTCAGCGCTTGGTCCTGGCGGACCAGCTCCTCGGTGAAGTAGTCGTCGACGGCGGTCCAGGTCTGGGAGTCGTCCATCCGGTCATCCTGGCACCAGCAGGCATCGCCTGGCGAGGCCGTGTTGCAGCCGCAGCAGCCGTATGCTGGCGGTATGGGTTCCTCGCCCGATCGTCCGCCGCAGCCTCCGCACCGAACGGGTATGTCCCTCGGTGTTGGGGTGGTCGGCGTGCTCGCGGGGCTGATGTTCGCGACGAACGCCTCTCTGTTCGCCGACTCCTCGGGCCGGCAGCCGATGAACCTGCAGGAGCTGGTCCGGTCGGAGAACGATCGGCTGGAGGAGACCAATGCCGAGGTCCGGGACCTGCAGGCGCAGGTGGATGCGCTGGTGGACCAGCAGTCCCGGGCCAACCCGGACGTGGCCGCAAGCCCGGAGCTGAGCTTCACGGCCGGGCGCACCGGGGCCGAGGGTGCCGGGCTCACCGTCTCGATGTGGGACTCACCGCTGATCCACGACATTCCCGAGGGCTTCCACGCGGACGATCTGCTGGTGCATGAGCAGGACCTGTGGGCGGTGCTGAACGCGCTCTGGGTGGGCGGCGCGGAGGCGGTGACCGTCCAGGGCCACCGGGTCGGCCCGCTGACCGATATCCGCTGCGTGGGCAATGTGCTCCTGCTGGACGGCTACACCTACTCCCCGCCGTACACGCTCTCCGCTATCGGCGACGTCGACCAGCTGCGCGCCGCCCTGGATGCCTCCGAGTCCGTCTCCGCCTACCGCACCTACGTGGACGCCGTCTCCCTCGGCTGGTCTGTTGAGGAGGAGGCATCGCTGACCATGCCGGCCATCGAAGGGGGGCTCTCGATGGAGTATGCCCGGTTGCCCGGTGACGAGCCGATCACCCTGGACGCACCTCCCGGTGACGAGTCGTGAGTACGTTGACCGACCTCCTCGACGATGCGCAGCAGGATCCTCCGCCGCGCCGGCACGCACGCAAGCCGCGACCGTCGGTGGGAGCGGCGATCGCCGGCGGCCTGGGGGAGCTGCTCATCACCGCGGGGGTGTTGCTGGCACTCTTCGTGGTGTGGCAGCTGTGGTGGACCGACGTGGAGGGTGCACGAGCTGCGGACGTTGCGATCGAGGAGTTCGAGCAGACCGTTCCCGAAGCTCCTGGCAACATCGGGGATCCGCGCACCGGCACACCTCCCGAGGAGCTCGCTCCGGGCGAGGGGGAGGTGTTCGGCACGCTGTACGTGCCCGACTGGGGCGAGGACTACCGGATGCCGGTCGCGCACGGGGTGGACCGCGCCGCTGTGCTGGACGCGGGCCGGGTCGGGCACTACCCGGAGACCGCGATGCCTGGGCAGGTCGGCAACTTCGCCGTGGCCGGCCACCGGCAGACGTACGGCAAACCGTTCTACTCCATCGACACCCTCGCCGAGGGGGACTCGGTGATCGTGCAGACCGCCGAGGCCTGGTACGTCTACACGGTGACCTCGCACGAGATCGTCCGCCCGGACCAGGTGGAGGTGATCGCCCCGGTACCCGGGGAGCCGGGCGCCGAGCCCAGTGAGCGGATGCTTACCCTGACCACCTGCCACCCGCTCTGGTCGATCGCCGAGCGCTACATCGTGCACGCTGAGCTGGACCACTGGATCCCGCTCGATGATGGTCACCCCGCCGAGCTGGACGGAGCGCTGTGATGTACGGCTGGATCTGGCGTCATCTGCCCGGGCCGGTCCTGGTCCGGCTCATCCTGGTGCTCGCCCTGCTGACCGCTGTGGTGGCGGTGCTCTTCCTCTGGGTGTTCCCCGCTGTCGCGCCGTACATGCCGTTCAACGACCAGACCGTGGGCGGCCCAGGGTGATGGTTGCCCAGCCCGGCCGCGTGTGGAGCAGCACCGCCACGAGGTACCGCCGGGGATCACGTGAGAGAGGACCAGCATGAGCCGCATCCTGGTGATCGACAACTACGACAGCTTCGTCTACACGATCGTCGGCTACCTGCAGCAGCTCGGCGCGGAGACGGTCGTGCTGCGCAATGACGATCCGGCGCTGCACGCGCCGGACGTGCTTGAGGAGTACGACGGCGTGCTGATATCCCCCGGGCCGGGCACCCCGAAGGAGGCCGGGGAGTCGCTGCACCTGATCGACGTCTGCGTCCGGACCGGCACCCCGATGCTCGGTGTGTGTCTGGGCCACCAGGCTCTCGGGGAGTACTACGGCGGCACTGTGGCGCACTCCCCGGAGCTGATGCACGGGAAGACGTCCCCGGTGGACCACCACCAGCAGGGCGTGTTCGACGGCCTGCCCACGCCGCTCACCGCCACCCGGTATCACTCCCTGGCCGTGCTGGCCGGCACGGTCCCGGACGTGCTCGAGGTGACTGCCACCACCGGCGAGGACATCATCATGGGTCTGCAGCACCGCAGCCTGCCGCTGCACGGGGTGCAGTTCCACCCGGAGTCGGTGCTCACCGAGGGCGGGCACCGGCTGTTGGCGAACTGGCTCGCGGTCACCGGGGACGACGGCGCCGTGTCCCGGAGCGTAGGCCTGGCACCGTTGGTCGAGGCCGCACCCGCCGGCTGATCGGCCCGACCCCGCGCCTCCGCGCGCACATCGGACACACCCTCCAGTCGCCGACACATGATGGATGGTGTGTCCGCGGCTGGAGAGTGTGTCCGGGCGAACTCCGAGCGCTCGGTCAGGGGGCGTCGGGCCCGCCGCCGTTGTTTCCGCCGTCGGCGTTGCCGTTGCTGTCGTCGCCACCGTTGTCGCCACCACCGGAGCTGTCGTCGCCGCCGCCATTGTTGTCCCCACCACCGGAGTTGTCGCCGCCGCCATCGCTCTCGGCGTCGGCGTTCGCATCATCAGTGGGTTCGTCGCTAGGCGTCTCGGTCGGCTCCGGCTCCGGCACCGGGATGGAGACGACCAGCTCCACGGTGGTGTCGTTCGGCACGGTGCTTGCTCCCGGGCTCTGGTTGAGCACCCGCCCGGGGTCGCCCTCGTCCTCCTGCTCGGTGATGCTCGAGCTCAGCCCGAGGTCGTTGAGGATGTTCCGGGCCTCCTCCAGGTCCCGGTCCACCAGGTCGGGCAGCTCCACGTTCCCGGTGGCGATGACGATCTCGATCGGGTCGTCCGGGTGGGCCATCGTGCCGGCCTCGGGTTCGGTGCGGATCACATCGTCCTGCTGGACGTTCGGCACATCCTCGGTGGCCACGGAGAAGCTCGCCGGGTTGAACCCTTCGCTCTCCAGTCGCTGCCGCGCCTGGTCCTGGCTCATCCCGGAGACGTCCGGGATCTCCAGCTCGCCCGGTCCGGAGGAGAAGGCCACCTCCACCGAGGTGCCCTCATCCACCATCGTCTCCGTCTCCGGGCTCCAGCTGACCGCCTCACCCTCGGGGACCTCCGGGTCCGCGACCGGATCGCCGACCACCAGCTCCAGACCCTCGGTGCCGCCCTCGGGGACGGTCTCCAGCAGTGTGGCGCGGGCCTGGTCCTGGGTCATCCCGGTCAGGTCCGG
>DXBY01000159.1 GCA_019116305.1 Candidatus Ruania gallistercoris
GCCGCCCACTGCAGCGCCTCCACCCCTTCGGGGTCGGCCAGGGCGAATGATCGACCGTCCTCGGAGAAGATCCCCTCGCCACCGTTGTTCACCGCCCAGGTGTTCTCGTATGCGGTGTCGGTGACCAGGCAGGCACCCCAGGTGTCCCCCTCGGTCAGCGCGCGGGCCGTCTCCAGGAAGTCCTCCCAGGTCCAACCCTCCGAGGTCCAGGTGGTCGGCGGCAGCGGCACACCCTTCTCCTCGAACAGGGTCTTGTTGAAGTAGATCACCCGGGGCAGGGCGCCGATCGCCAGTCCGGCGCGGCCGTTGGGCAGGTCAGTGAAGTCGAGCACGCCCTCGAAGTAGTCGGAGGTGTCCACGCCGGAGGAGGACAGGTAGGACTCCAGGTCCATGATCGTCTCCTTGTCCGACATCTCCCGGAGGAAGTCGTCGTTCAGGCGCATCAGGTCCGGTGGGGAGCCCCCGGCGATCAGGGTGCGGAACCTGGTCTGGTAGTCATCGAAGGGCACCGACGCCTGGGGCGTGACCGTGAGCCCGCTCGCGGCCTCGAAGTCGGTCTTGATCTGCCCGAAGACCAGGTCGTTCAACCCGTCAGACCAGCCGGCGCCGGTGATCGTGTCCGGGTTGCTCTGTGCCGAGCCGCCGGAGCAGCCGGCCAGGAGGAGGGCTCCTGCCGCTCCTCCGCCAGCAAGAAGGAAGTTCCGTCGACTCAGGGTGGGAAGGGTGTTCATCGCTCGTCCTTACTGCCGTAGTAGGGGTCACGCCGCGGTGCGCGTCTGTCGAACTGAAATGTGGTTTCCGCTGGAGGATCGATCGGGACTCTACCCGCGTAGACCGATGTGGTCAACCCGCGTAGATTCAGGTGGTGCCACGACCACCTGGCCCAGCCGGGCCCGACCCCAGCACGGGAGGATGACGATGCCCACACCGGCACCGCAGCCGGCACCGATCCGGTCGGTACAGCGCGCGTTCGCCCTCCTCGAGCTGCTCGCCGACGCCGAGGATGACACCACGCTCACCGCCCTGGCCCGCCAGCTCGACCTACCGACGCCGACCGCGTACCGACTCATGCGCACCCTGGTGAGCGGCGGATACGTCCGCCAGTCCCCCTCGCGCCGCTACGGCCTGGGCCCGGGTCTGGTGCGACTGGGCGAACGCACGTCCCGGCGGCTGAGCCTGTGGGCCCGGCCCACCCTGGAGCACGTGGTGGACCAGCTGCAGGAGACGGCCAACCTGGCGGTGCTCGACGGCGACCGGGTGACATATGTCGCCCAGGTACCGGGCGCCTATGGGATGAGGATGTCGGCCGAGGTCGGCCAGCGGGTGCACGCGCACTGCAGCGGGGTGGGCAAGGCCATCCTCGCCACCCTGCCCGACGCGCAGGTGCGCGCGCTGCTGCGGCGCACCGGGATGCCGCCGGCCACCCCGGCCACGATCGTGGACGACGCCGCGTTCTTTGCCGAGCTGGCCCGGATCCGGCTGCGCGGGTACGCGATCGACGACGGCGAGCAGGAGCAGGGGGTGCGGTGCGTGGCCACCGTGGTACGGGGTTGGTCCACGCCGATGGCGGTGTCCGTCTCCGGCCCGTCCACCCGGGTGCCGATCGCTGCCACCACCGGCTATGCCGAGGTGCTGGAGCGCGCCGCGACTTGCCTGGGTGCGGTGCTCGCCCCGGGAGACGGCCTGGGCCCGGATGGAACCGCCGTCGACCAGGATCGACCAGCACCCGACCAGCCAGAGCCGGAGGCTCGAACCGGCTCCCCCGCCACGGCGCACAGATACGATCAGCAACTGTGGCCGTGACGAGGAAGGATGTGGCGCAGCGCGCGGGGGTGTCGACCGCTGTGGTGTCCTACGTTCTGAACAACGGCCCCCGGCCGGTCTCGGCCGCCGCCCGCACCCGGGTGCTGGCCGCGATCAAGGAGCTCGGCTACCAGCGCGACGGCGTCGCCCGGATGCTGGCGCTGGGCCGCTCCTCCACCTTGGGCCTGGTGGTACCGGACATCGTGATGCCCTACTTCGGCCGGCTCAGCCAGGCGATCTCTTCACTGGCGTTCGCGCAGGGGCTGGAGCTCCTGGTGGCCACCACCGACTGGGACCTGGCCAAGGAGCAGGCCAACCTGCGGGCACTGGTGGAACGGCGGGTGGACGGGATCATCGTGGTCAGCGTCGACCGGCACCAGGACTTCGGCCCGTACACGGCGATGGGCACCCCGATCGTGGTGGTGGACCGGCCGGAGTTCGCGGTGCGCGGGACGGCACTGGTCACCGAGCACCTGATCAGCCACGGGCATACTCGGATCGCGCTGCTCGGCGGCCCGGAAGGCATCGCCTCCACGAGACGGCGCCACGACGGCTGGCGCAACGTGCTGGTCGACAACGGGCTCGAGGCCGGGGACGACTTCGTCTGCGCGGCGCCGCTGACCGAAGCGGGCGGCTACCACGCCGTGGACCAGGTGCTGGCGATGAGCCCCACCCCGACGGCCGCCCTCGTGTCCCACGATGTGCAGGCCTTCGGTGCGGTGCGCCGCCTGCACGAGCTGGGCGTGGCCGTGCCGGATGATTTCGCCTTCGCCGTGGCCAATGCCACGGATCTTGCCCAGTTCACCGTGCCGTCGCTGACCTCGCTGGTCGCACCCACCGCCGACATCGCCGGAGCGGCCATCAGCGCCCTGAGCGAGGCCGGCGACGAGCTGGTGCAGACGATCAACCTGGCCAACTACACCCTGGCCAAGCGGGAGTCCTGCGGGTGCACCGAACCGCGGACACCGGAGCTGGCGTAAGGAACTCGTACGAGCGAGCCCGCTGCAGCGATGACGCGCCCTCGGTGCGGGCGCACTGATCATCTCCCGGTCCGACGGCGGAGCGTACCGGGCAGCGCACGTCACCGTCCCTACCCCGCGCGATCACAGTCCAGCGTCGTCAGGTCCACGGCCTCCGCCATCTGCGTGTAGCCCTCGTCGCTGGGGTGCAGGTGGTCCTCGTCGCCGTAGCGGGGGTCCATCTCCACCGGGTTGTCCGGGTCGCGCACCACGGCGTCGAAGTCCACCACGGTGTCGAAGGCGCCGCTGGTGCGGATCCACTCGTTCACCTCGAGCCGGATCTCCTCCCGCTCCGGGTTCCACCGACTGCTGCCGCCGAACGGGAGGATCGTGGCGCCCACCACGCAGACTCCCTCGGCGTGCGCCTCGCTGATCAGCTCTTGATAGGCATCGGTGAGGTATTCCGGCGAGGTGGCCACGTCCCAGCGCAGATCGTTGACGCCTTCGAGCACGAACACTGTGGACACCGACGGCTCGTCGAGCACGTCCCCGGCGAACCGGTCGAGGCCGGCGTCGCCGATGCCGTCCTCCAGGAGCCGGTTGGCCGAGATTCCCTGGTTCGTCACGCCGAAGCGGTGCACGTAGCGGGAGTGGGCGATGCGATCGGCCAGCTGGTCGGGCCAGCTCAGGTTCGCATTCGTCGTCGAGCCCACGCCGTCGGTGATGGAGTCGCCGAAGAACGCCAGGGTGGACGCCTCGCGCGGCGGCTGGACCGTCAACGCCTCCACCCAGTACCAGTTCTCGATCGTGCCGTCGAAGGCCTCACCGGAGACATCATCGGTGGCATCACCGGACGCCGTGTAGGAGACCTGGTTGGCGAAGGTGTGCCCGGTCACCGGACCGGTGTCACCCTCGGTGTGCACGCTCACCGCCAAGGTCGTGTCCGCCGGCACGGTCCAGCTCAGCGGGTCGCTCTGTGCCGTCTCCCCGGGTTCGATGGTCACCGAGGACTCCCCGTCGAACGTGAGCTGGTGCTGCCTGCCGGGAACCACTGCCGCGCCCTCGGCCTGGACGCCCACGGTGACCGGAGAGAATGTCACCGGCTGCTCACCGGCGGTGTTCGAGAGGGTCACCTGCAGCCCGCGCCCGCCCACGCTCGTGTGCACGAGGTTGCGCACGGTCATGTCCTCGAAGTTCCCCGGTTCGTCCAGCTGCACCTGGCTCGCGCCCCAGGTCACCACCTCGTTGCCGGCGGCCCCAGGCCCGCCCGGTGCCGCCTCTGCCTCAGGCGACGGCGCCCCTCCCAGCAACAGGCCGGCCGCGGCCAGCGCAGCGATCAGAACCCGCGACCGGACGGTGCGTTCCATCGGTCGCGACTGTGCGTTCCCCATTGAGCTGTTCCCTCCATCGGCTCCGTGCCGGTGTCCCCTTGATCACCGGGGTCGCCACAGTAGCAACACCCCTCCCGCCGGCGGCGCTAGGCCTCCAGCGCCGCCCGCGGCCGCTCCGGCGGGATCGCCGCCATCAGCGTGCGCGTGTACTCCTGCGCCGGGGCAGCAAAGAGCTCGGCCGCACCCCGGTACTCCACCGCCACACCCTTCTGCATCACCAGCACGTCGTGGCTCATCTGCTGCACGATCGCCAGGTCGTGGGCGATGAACAGGAAGGTGAGCTCGAGCTCGTGCTGCAGGTCCCGAAGCAGATCGAGCACCTGCGCCTGGATCGACGCATCCAAGGACGCCGTCGCCTCATCCAGAATCAGCAGGTCCGGCTCCAGCGCCAGCGCCCGGGCGATCGAGACCCGCTGGCGCTGCCCGCCGGAGAGCTCATGCGGGAACCGGGTGGCGAACGCCGTCGGCAGGTGCACCAGATCCAGTAGCTCGCCCACTCGCTGCCGGCCCCGTCCCGGGTGCAGCCGGTGCACGCGCAACGGCTCAAGAATCGCATCGCCGGCCCGGATCCGCGGATCCAAGGAGGAGAACGGGTCCTGGAACACCATCGCCAGTCGGCGGCGCAGCGCCCGCGGCACCCGGCCGAGCAGCGGCACCCCGTCCAGACTCGCCGCCCCGCCCGCGGAGACCAGCCCGGTCAGCGCGTTCGCGATCGTGGACTTCCCCGACCCGGACTCCCCCACCACGCCCAGCGTCCGCCCGCGCCGCACCTGGAAGGACACCTCCTGCACGGCGTGCACCACGGAGCGCCCGGTCGGTGTGGACACCCCGAACTGCACATCCAGGTCCGCCACATCCAGCAGCACCGCCCCGTCGGCGTCCACCGGGGGTGGGGGTGCACCGCCGAGCCGCGGCCGGGCGTCCAGCAGCTGGCGGGTGTAGGGGTGCTGCGGGCGGTCCACCAGGTCCACGATGCCGCTGTGCTCGACCACCTCGCCCTGTTGCATCACCACCACCTCATCGGCCACCTGCCCGATCACGCCGAGGTCGTGGCTGATCCACACCACCGCGGTGCCGCGCTGGTCCTGCAGCTCGCGCACCAGGGAGATGATCTGCGCCTGCGTGGTCACGTCCAGCGCGGTGGTCGGCTCGTCGGCGATCAGCAGTGCCGGGTCGCAGGCCAGTGCGATCGCGATCATCACTCGCTGCCGTTGCCCGCCGGAGAGCTGGTGCGGGTAGGCGTCCAGGCGTAGTTCCGGGTCGGGAAGGCCGACGGCGGTGAGCAGTTCCAGCGCACGCGTGCGCGCCGTACGCCTCGTCATTCCCCGGTGCGCCTCCAGGGACTCGGTGATCTGCCGTTCCAACGTCAGCAACGGGTTCAGCGAGGTGGACGGGTCCTGGAACACGAAGCCGATCGCGTCCCCATGCACCGTGCGCAGCGCTTTCGCGTCCGTGCCGATCAGCTGCTGGGCGCCGAGCCGGTCATCGCGCACCAGCGCCGAACCCGAAACCCGCGCCCCGGGAGCGTCCAGCAGCCCGGTGGCGGCGAGCACGGTCATCGACTTGCCGGACCCGGACTCCCCCACGATGCCCAGCGTGCCGCCGCGCTGCAACGACAGGTCCACCCCGCGCACGATCTCGTTCTTGCCGATGGCCACGTGCAGGTCGCTGACCTGAAAGACCGGCTCGCTCATCGTTGCCTCGCCTCCATCCGGGTCCGGTGCTTGGGGTCGAGCACGTCCCGCAGCCCGTCGCCGAGCAGGTTGCAGGCGAGCACAGTCACGAAGATCGCCAGCCCGGGGAACACGCTCATCCACCACGCCTGGGAGACGAACCCCTGCGCGTCGAACAGCATCCCGCCCCAGCTCGGGTCCGGCGGCTGAATCCCTAGCCCCAGGAACGAGAGCGCCGCCTCGGACAGGATTGCGAACGCCAAGGACAGCGAGGTCTGCACGATCAGCGGGCCGGTGATGTTCGGCAGCACGTGCCGGCCCATGATGCGCCACCACGGGGTGCCCATCGTCTGGGCCACCTGCACGTAGGGCTCCACCCGGACCGAGAGGGTGGAGGCGCGCGCCACCCGAGCGAAGATCGGGGTGAACACGATCCCGATGGCGAGCATCGTCGTCGCCAGTCCCGGTTGCAGGATGGCCACGATCGCCAGCGCGAGCAGCAGCACCGGGAAGGCGAACATCACGTCCGCGATCCGCATCAGCACCGTGTCCAGCCAGCCGCCCACGTACCCGGAGACGATCCCGATCGGCACCCCCACGCAGAACGCGAACGCGACCGAGACCAGCGCCACCTGCAGGGAGGTGCCCGCGGCGATCATCACCCGGGAGAGGATGTCCCGGCCCAGATCATCGGTGCCCAGCGGGTGCGCCCCGCTCGGGCCTTGCAGTGCCCGGGCCACGTCCACGTCATTGATGCCGTACGGGGCGAGCCAGGGCGCGGTCAGCGCCACGATCACCACGACGGCGAGCACCAGTGCCGCAGCCACGGTCACCGGGCTGGCGGCGAGCAGCCGGAGCGAACCGGGCCGCTTCTCTCCGGTGGCACCCGGAGTGCCTGCGGGGCCATCCGCCCCGGGCGGGTGAGCCTGCCCAACCCGGCCGGGCGCCGTCGTCGGCTGGGGTTCTTCGTTCATGACAGCCGGATCCTCGGATCGACGAGTGCGTAACAGACGTCCACGATCAGGTTGATGAGCAGGAACATCGCCGCGATCAGCAGCACCGCACCCTGGATCAGCGCGTAGTCCCGGGCGGCCACCGCCTCGTACACCAGTCGGCCCAGCCCGGGCCAGGCGAACACCACCTCCACTACGAT
>DXBY01000160.1 GCA_019116305.1 Candidatus Ruania gallistercoris
GTGATCTCGACGGCGTCCAGGTGCAGGTGGCCCTGTCCGCGCAGGTCTTCGAGGCGGCCGGGGCAGGCGATGAGGATCTCCACACCGGCATTCAGGGCGTCCACCTGGCGACCCTGGCCGACGCCGCCGAAGATGACGGTGGTGCGCAGACCTGCAGCCTCGGCCAGCGGGGTCAGGGTGGCGCCGATCTGGCTGGCGAGCTCGCGGGTGGGGGCGAGCACCAGGCCGAACGGCCGGCCTCGCTTCGCGCGCCGGCCGGTGAGGTTGGCGACCATCGGCAGGCTGAAAGCCAGGGTCTTCCCGGAACCGGTGCGGCCGCGGCCGAGCACATCTCGACCGGCGAGGGTGTCCGCGAGCGTGGCGGACTGGATCGGGAACGGGGTGTCGATGCCGCGCGTGGCGAGCGAGTCCACCAGGTCGGTGGGCACACCCAGCTCGAGGAAACTCGGGGCAGCTGAAACTGAAGCAGACAAGAAGTACTCCGCAGGTAGTGGTTCACCGCAGAGACCGTCACTAGTGCTGCCTGGCGTCCAGCCGGCGCACGCGAAACCGCGATGCCGGGCGCGATCGGTCGCGGCCCTGCACACAGTCTCCCCTATCGCGGCACGCAAGCACGAACTTCGTGGGCAGGCTCACACTCTCGATAGGGTCATGAACTGTGACGATTCTTCTGACCGGTGACTCGATCACCGACTGTGGCCGTGACCGTGACGACGTCTCCAGCCTGGGTGGCGGCTACGCCGCGCTCGTGGCTGAGAGGCTACCGGACGAGCAGGTGATCAACACCGGCATCGGCGGCAACCGGGTCAAGGACCTGCAGGCCCGCTGGGAGGCGGATGTGCTGGCGCACTCTCCTGCCGTGCTTTCGATCATGATCGGCATCAACGACACCTGGCGCCGCTACGACTCCGACG
Organism: Candidatus Ruania gallistercoris; assembly: GCA_019116305.1. Taxonomy (GTDB): domain Bacteria; phylum Actinomycetota; class Actinomycetes; order Actinomycetales; family Beutenbergiaceae; genus Ruania; species Ruania gallistercoris. The sequence goes on from DXBY01000160.1 coordinate 915, forward strand.
ACCCGACCTCTGCTGAGGCCTACGAGTCCGGGTACCGGGACATCCTCACCCGCTCGCGTGCGGCAGGGATCGAGCGGATCGTGCTGATCGAGCCGTTCCTGCTGCCGGTGAATGAAGCGCAGTGGGCCTGGCGGGAGGACCTGGACCCGAAGATTCAGGTGGTACGCCGCCTGGCCGCCGAGTTCGGCACCGACTACCTGGCCACCGACGGCCCACTGGCCGAGGTCGCGGCCCGCACCGGCGCCGAGGCGCTCGCCCACGATGGCGTCCACCTCACCGAGGCCGGCCACCGGTTCCTCGCCGACCGCTGGCTGGAGCTGCACCAGGCCTGACGCACCTCCCCCGCGCCGCTCCGGTACGGAGCCCGGGTCAGCGCGAGTCGCGCTTTGCCTGCCGGCGCGCTCCTTTCGCCTTGGCGTCGGCCGCCGTCTTCTTCGCGGTGGCGGACCGGGAACCGACCTTCGTGCTCGCTTTCGCGCGGGAGGCCTTTCCCTGCGTGGCGGCAGGTGCGGCGGACGCCTTGGTGGTGGCCGGCGCCTTGGTGGCGGCGGGTGCAGCCGCGGCGAGGCGCTCGGCCTTCAGCGCGGCTGCACTGGCCCGAGCTGCTTTGCCCAGCGCCGTGCTGACGCGGGCCAGGGCTTCCTCGAAGATCTCCGCCTTGTCGCCGCTGCGCCGGGGAGCCCGGCTGGCCGTGCCGCGGGCGCCTTTGACGGGCACCTGCTCGGCGATCTCGGCGCGGTGCAACTTGACGTACTTCGTGCGGGTGCGCCGTACCCGCGTCAGGAGCGCGTCCAGACCGTCCTCGTCGAGGGTGTCCAGGTTCTTCTTCTGCGTCTCCAGGACGAGCTCGTACTCCTTGGCCGTCAGGTTCGCCAGTGTTGCTCGTGCCACCTCGCACCTCCGGGTCTGCGCCACGCGAGAGCCGCGCCGCGTCTCGGAACCCAGCGTACGTGGCAGCGCAGGCCCGGAACAGGGCAGCACGGCGTAGAACCCGCCCGACAGCACGGGCCGACCACCCCAGGCAGGGGTGACCGGCCCGATCACGGTGAGCTCCGCCGTCGACGGAGCTGGTGAGGACATCTGCTGGTGCCATAGCAGCACCGATCCTCCACACGAGCACCGGCCGACCCAAAGAGACCGGGCCGGCCGGGTGCTGTGCGCACCCGACCGGCCCGTGACTGCTGGTTTCGGCCGTTACTCGCCGGAAGCTGCCTCCGGCAGTTGCGGAGCACCCGCACCGACCGCGAGCGGCTCCTTCTTCTCCTCCGTCGGCCGGTCCACCCCGGTGAAGGTGAACTCGCCGAGCAGACCCTCGCCGGAGGCGTCCACGATGATCTTCTGGCCCGCGTGCAGCTCGCCGTAGAGGATCTTCTCCGAGAGCTGGTCCTCGATCTCCCGCTGGATCGCGCGGCGCAGCGGCCGGGCCCCGAGCACGGGGTCGTAGCCGCGTTCGGCGATCAGCTGGTGAGCAGCCTCGGTGAGCTCGATCTCCATGTCCTTGTCCGCCAACCGGCCGGACAGCTGGCCGACCATGAGGTCCACGATCTGGTGGATCTCGTCCTGGGACAGCTGCGGGAAGACGATCACGTCATCCACCCGGTTGAGGAACTCGGGCCGGAAGTGCTGCTTGAGCTCTTCGTTGACCTTCGTCTTCATCCGGTCGTAGCTGGTGGACAGGTCCCCACCGGCCTGGAACCCGGTGATCAGGCCCTTGGCGATGTCCCGGGTACCGAGGTTGGTGGTCATGATGATCACGGTGTTCTTGAAGTCCACCATCCGGCCCTGGGCGTCGGTCAGGCGTCCGTCCTCGAGGATCTGCAACAGCGAGTTGAAGATGTCGGCGTGCGCCTTCTCCACCTCATCGAACAGCACCACGGAGAACGGACGGCGGCGCACCTTCTCGGTGAGCTGACCGCCCTCTTCGTAGCCGACGTATCCGGGCGGGGACCCGAACATCCGGGACACGGTGTGCTTCTCGGAGTACTCGCTCATGTCCAGCTGGATCAGCGCGTCCTCGTCCCCGAACAGGAACTCGGCGAGCGCCTTGGCCAGCTCGGTCTTCCCGACACCGGTCGGCCCGGCGAAGATGAACGAGCCACCGGGGCGCTTCGGGTCCTTCAGACCGGCACGGGTGCGGCGGATCGCCTGGGAGAGCGCCTTGACAGCCGCGTCCTGGCCGACGATCCGCTTGTGCAGCTCGTCCTCCATCCGCAGCAGCCGGGAGGACTCCTCCTCGGTGAGCTTGAACACCGGGATGCCGGTGGAGTTGGCGAGAACCTCAGCGATCAGCTCCTCGTCCACCTCGGCGACGTTGTCCATGTCACCGGACTTCCAGGCCTTCTCCTTGTCCGCGCGGGTGGCCGAGAGGGTCTTCTCCTCGTCCCGCAGGCGCGCGGCGCGCTCGAAGTCCTGGTCGTCGATCGCGGACTCCTTGGACCGACGGGTCTCCGCGATCTGCTCGTCGAGGGCGCGCAGCTCCGGCGGTGCCGTCATCCGGCGGATCCGCAGCCGGGCTCCGGCCTCGTCGATCAAGTCGATCGCCTTGTCCGGCAGGAACCGGTCGTTGACGTACCGGTCGGCCAGGTTTGCCGCCGCCGCCAACGCAGCGTCGGTGATGGTCACCCGGTGGTGTGCCTCGTACCGGTCCCGCAGACCCTTGAGGATCTCGATGGTGTGCGCCAGCGTCGGCTGGTCCACCTGGATCGGCTGGAACCGGCGCTCCAGAGCGGCATCCTTCTCTATGTGCTTGCGGTACTCCTCGAGCGTGGTGGCGCCGATGGTCTGCAGCTCACCACGGGCCAGCATCGGCTTGAGGATGCTGGCAGCGTCGATCGCGCCCTCGGCGGCACCGGCACCGACGAGCGTGTGGATCTCGTCGATGAACAGGATGATGTCCCCGCGGGTGCGGATCTCCTTGAGCACCTTGCGCAGCCGCTCCTCGAAGTCACCGCGGTAGCGCGAACCGGCCACCAGGGCACCCAGATCGAGGGTGTAGAGCTGCTTGTCCTTCAGCGTCTCCGGCACGTCACCGCGGACGATGTCCTGGGCCAGGCCCTCCACCACCGCGGTCTTGCCGACGCCCGGCTCACCGATCAGCACCGGGTTGTTCTTGGTGCGGCGGGAGAGCACCTGCATCACCCGCTCGATCTCGTTGCTGCGCCCGATCACCGGGTCGAGCTTGGACTCCCGGGCGGCCTGGGTCAGGTTGCGCCCAAACTGGTCCAGCACCGCGGAGCCGGAGGGGGTGCCCTCCGCAGGACCGCCGGCGGACACGGGCTCCTTGCCCTGGTAGCCGGACAGCAGCTGGATCACCTGCTGCCGGACCCGGTTCAGGTCGGCACCCAGCTTGGTGAGCACCTTCGCGGCCACGCCCTCACCCTCGCGGATCAGGCCGAGCAGGATGTGCTCCGTGCCGATGTAGTTGTGGCCGAGCTGCAGCGCCTCGCGCAGCGACAGCTCCAGCACCTTCTTGGCGCGTGGGGTGAACGGGATGTGCCCGTTCGGGGCCTGCTGGCCCTCGCCGATGATCTCCTGCACCTGTTGGCGCACTGCTTCCAGGGAGATGTTCAGCGATTCCAGCGCCTTGGCGGCAACGCCCTCACCTTCGTGGATGAGGCCGAGCAGGATGTGCTCGGTGCCGATGTAGTTGTGGTTCAGCATCCTCGCCTCTTCCTGGGCAAGGACGACCACCCGACGGGCTCGGTCGGTAAATCTCTCGAACATCTCGTGCTCCCTCACTGGCCGGACCGCACGCGGTCATGGCGGTGTTAC